>JAUXHY010000021.1 GCA_030621275.1 bacterium
GGAAAATAGTCGTTGAAAAGTTCCAAGAGGAATAATTGCTTGATTGTCCATACTTTGCAAACCTAAAAATTTCCCTTGTTTTTCGACGACACCGATTACGCGGAATTTATAAGGTCCAATTTTAACGTTTTCGCCAATAGGATCGGAATTGTCAAAGAGCTCTTCGGCAACATCGTACCCAATAACAGCAACCCTTGAACCTGAGTTATGTTCTCCATCAGTAATAAATCGTCCTTTCTCAATTGTAGTATTTGATGTTTGCATATAATCTGTTGTAGTACCAATAACTGATACACCGGTAATGCTCTTTTCATCTCGTGACATATCAGACATTCTAAAACTCTGTGGTGAAGCAGCTATAACATATTTGCCCTGCTCCACTAATTTTTCGGCATACTCAGGTTTTATATCAGGACGATTTCTCAACTCCCAATAATCCTGATTACCAAACCATTCAAATTTGGATATATAAAATACATCTTTCCCTAACATCGACATGCTTTTCTCAAAAGATTTATCTAACCCAGAGATTAACGTACCCATCAAGGTCACAGCTAAAACACCGATGATTATTCCCAGCGCCGTAAGAAAGGAACGCATTTTACTGGAAAAAATTGCGCTTACTGCGATACGAACGTTCTCAAAAAATAACTGAAGCATTATAAATACAACTGTTTAGTTATTCTTAATATTATTTTTTTCATCAACACGTATTTTACCATCTAAAAGATGTATTGTCCGGTTGGCATGTTCAGCAATATATCGTTCATGTGTTACCAATATTATTGTATTGCCGGCATCATGTAAACCGTCAAAAATCTTCATAATTTCTTCACCGCTTTTACTATCTAAATTTCCCGTTGGTTCATCAGCTAAAATAATAGATGGATCAGTCACTAAAGCACGGGCAATCGCTACGCGTTGACGTTGTCCACCTGAAAGTTCGTTAGGTTTGTGCTTCATTCTATCAGCAAGACCTACTTTATTCAGCGCCACTTCTGCTAATTCTATTCGCTCGTCTCGTGGAACATTTGCATAAATAAGAGGAAGTTCAACATTTCGCAAAGCAGTCAATTTGGATAATAAATTAAACGTTTGAAATACAAAACCGATTTTCCGATTACGAATGGAAGCTAATTGATTGTCATCCATTTTATGAACGGGTTCACCCTCAAAAACATAAGTTCCTTCTGTTGGTGTGTCAAGACAACCAATAACATTCATCAATGTTGATTTACCAGAACCGGAAGGTCCCATAATGGAGATATATTCGTTTCTTTCAATATTGAGATCCACACCATCTAAAGCATGAACATCCTCAGCTCCAAGATTATATATTTTCTTTACCGCCTTAAAGACGATCATTTCACCGTTTTTAGTTTCAACTGCGGACATTATCTAATTGTTCTCTTTATTATCTTTATTATTTCGCGAACTGCCTTCAACTTCAACAACAGTCATATGTTTTAAATCACGGCTGATAGCTTTATAACTACCGGTTACAATCTCATCTCCTTCCTCCAATCCATCTAATATTTCGTAATGGTCTTCTGAAGAAATACCTACTTTTACTGGTTTGACAATTACATATTTCTGATTTTTCTTTAGAGGCTTACCGCGCCATTTGCTCTTCTCATTTTTTTCATCACTATTTTCCGCATTGTCACTTATAACAAATACAACTTCAATCATTTCCTTCTTTTTCTTGTCATCATATGATTCTTCGCTATCAGCAGATTCATCAAAATTATCGTCTTTTGATTTACGTCCCCGTTTTTGTTTTCTTTCGGCTTCTTCTTCCCATCCTTCCTGACGAACAGTTAAACACTGAATTGGAATAGCAACAACATCTTCCTTAACATCAGTTATAATATCAGCAGTAGCACTCATACCCGGACGGATGTTTTCTGGTATGTTAAGCATTTGTACTTTTACTTCAAAGTTGGTTACTTGCTCCTGGGTACCAAGCGATTGAGTTTCTGCAATATGAGCAATTTCGCTTACAACGCCATAAAATACTGTATCTTGAAAAGCATCAATCTCAATCTCAGAAGTATCGCCAACAGCGACGGAGACAACATCATTTTCGTTAACATCCACAAGTACTTCCATCCTAGACAGATCAGCGACAATCATCAACACATCAGCTTGGAACATGGAACCTAAAGCCATTTCACCAACTTCTTTAGTAATCATTGCAACAGTACCGGATTGTGGTGCAACTATGCGAGTCTTTGAAAGTTGATCTTCTTGAGAAGACAAACCTGCCAGTGCCTGTTCAAGTTGGCTCTCGGCTAATTGATATTGAGCTGTGATAGATTCTAATTCTTCCTGAGAAATTAGATTATTTGCATAAAGCGATTCTGTACGTTTTTTTTGCGCCTTTACTTGCATTAAACTAGCACGGGCTGATTTAACTGAAGAACGAGCTTGGTTATATGTTGCTCTTACTTGTTTCTCATCCAACGAAATTAAATGTTGACCTTTGGTTACATAGTCACCTTCTTCTACTGTTATATCAGTAATCCAGGCAGAAATTGTTGCACTAATTTTTACTTCAACTTCCGGTTGAATCACACCACTTCCATTCACCTTGTGAACAACGGTTTGGCGCTTCACTTTTTCAGTATCGACTGATATCGCTTCAGTATCCGATTTCAGCAAATTTCCTGCAACTAGTATAATCAGAACTGTTACAACTCCAATGATTATCCATAATTTCTTTTTATTTTTTTTATTTTTAGCCACAACTAACTCCTAATTTTTAACAAAAACTTAATCTAGAACTCCCAACTGTGCTTTGAGGTAGGCTTCCTGAATCCTAACATCGTATTTTGATGAAACCAAATCCACGCGTGCCCGTGTTACTGATACTTGAGCATCTAATAATTCTAAAATTGATGCCGAACCTAATCTATAACGTTCATTAACTAATTTAAAATCCTCTTCAGCAGAAACCAATATCTCTTCATTAATTGGTATTATTTTAAAATAATCACTCACGATTCCTAGTAAACTTTCTAAGCGTACAATTGCGTCATTTTTAATGGTGATCACATCATTTTCTTGCTTTTGTACCGCTAGTTTCGCTTGCTGCGATTGCGTCGAAAGTGCCATCCCATTAAATATCGGAAATGATAGATTCAAACCAGTTGTCATCATCCAGTCATTTTTAAAAGCATTTGTGAGTCCGCTTAATTCATTATCAAATGCTTGATATGACAATGAAGCATTTAATGATGGTAGTCGTGACGCAATGGTCAATTTCTTTCTTAGTTTAATATCGGTAAGTTGAGCTTCAGCAGCCAATATTCCGGGATTATTCTCTTTTAAAATATCAATTGCTTCTACAAAATTGGGAATAGCTTGTAGTGGTAAAATCTCATTACTGATTTTCAATTTACTATTATCACCAATTATTCCCATCGCATTGCGAAGTTCGGATATTGCCACATACAATAAAGCCTGCTGAGTTATCAATGCTGACTTTGCTGTACCACGAGCTACTTCAGATTTAAGTAAATCGGTTTTCTTAGCGGCACCTAAATCATATTTTTTCTGAGCTAATTCAACTTGTTGCTCTGCGAGTTCCAAACTTTCTTTAGCAACTTCCAATAGTTGTTGTTTTTTTAATAATTGGAAATACGTTCGATGAACTTCAGTAATAACATTAATACGTATTTGTCTTTCTAATTGTTGTGTAATCTTATAGTTATTGTTCGCTTGCGCAATGCGATTCCACCAACCGCCGCCATCAAAAATATTTTGTACACCAGTTATCCCCGCTGACCACGAAGTTGTCGTGGGAAACAAATCACTTTTTGCATAACTTGTTTCATTTCGTCCACCCGAGAAACTTACTGAAGGTAAAATATTGCTTAACGCACCCACTTTCCCTGCTTTTGCTGATTGTAAATCCAACTGTGCAGATTGCAATGTTTCTTTGTTATCTAGAGCAATATTTACGCAATCGCTAAGAGATAACTCCTGTGCGTATATCACACTTGATAATATTAATATTATTGTAAAAAGCGATGTTTTAATTTTCATCATATATTTACCCTGCTAATCCTAAGAAAAAACTTTGAATTCCGGCGCTGATAGCTATCAACAATACCCAGAAAATAAGTAACGCAATGAGATATGGTTTGGTTCTCTTGCTGTAAATGATACCCATTCCTATCGCAATTAATACTATTCGCCACAATGCAAACAAATCAAATCCTGCAATGAATTTATTTATGAATGAACCGTTTTCACCAATACCTAAAACACCTAGTCCAGTATATACTTCTAGCGACCATTTACTTAACATTAACGGAATTTTTATAATATTTTCCAAAATACTAATCATATATGACCAAGCAGTTATATTCAATAACTGTCCATATTTTGCATCTCCACCCATAATTGTATTCCCGATGAGTAAAGCAACCAATGCCATAAATAAAACTTTTATTGGGTAACCTATAAACCAAGATATGTATTGATTAATATGTGATCCCTCTAATTTCTCATCTGCTTTTTGCAACATTTCTGTCTTTGCTTCTTCTGATAATCTATCAGTTTTTTCCATAAAGTTAACTGTTTGGTCATATTCTAATTCCGCGACTAAATCTTGAACTGGTAAATATGCAATTATACCTACAACTGCGAGTATCAGTAGAGGAACCAGCGCCTTTTTAAAGTTAAAATCTTTGACTGCTTCAAATACTTTGCTTGGGGCAAGGTAAATATTTATAATATTTGATAGTATTGACATGATATGATCTTCCTATTTATAAGTTAGTTTGACACAATGACAACTTAAAGGTTGTCAATTAATATAAAAGAAATTAACAATTTATTTATACAAAAGTTCATTTCTTATAACATACACTAAAAATTGCTTATACAGAGGATTTTATGCTAAATCCATAAATACATTAATAATGCAATATATTATAATTTCACATTGAAATACATAAATAATTCGGTTTAGCTCTATCATAAGCAGGTCACAACAATAGCAAATCTATCTTTACTGTAGCATTCCGACTCACAATGTGTTCTATAATGCAACAATAGTCAGGAATCTCCCTATTTCTATATTAGTAATATTACTGAGTTTATGTGTTTGGCACAGTATTTGTGATATAATATCCGAAGAGACAAACATAACAGTATTTTTACTTTTCAAGATGTTATTTAATAAGATGCCTCATCCGAAAGTTTTATCGAAAAAGTAAAAATATTAAGTAAAAACAAGTAAAAGGAGTACATAATGAAACATATAAATAGAATATTACTAGCAGTTTTAGTTGTGAGTATTTCGACCGCTTACTCACAAAGTAATACGGATAATCATCAAGTGTCTATTGTAATACCCGAAATAGCAATGTTGGATATTGAATCCGCCGGTTCAAATGACATTTCATTAACAATGGTTGCCCCGACTGATGCTGGTGAAACAATAGCTGACCAAACAGACAATAGTTTATGGTTAAATGTTACATCAATAGTTACCTCAAGTGGTACAAGAGATATTTCTGTAAAACTTGATAACGCAATCACCGGTCTTGATCTTAAAGTTGTATCATTAGATTATTCAGGTTCCGGGTTTGGTTCTTGGGGAACTGCTCAATCTGAAATTATACTAAGTTCAACTGACCAAATATTAGTAGATGATTTAAGAAGTGGTTACACCTTTAATGGTGCAGGTAACGGTTATAATCTAACTTACACTGCTTCACCACAAGCAGATGCTGATTTTGGTGATTTAGTTGCTAATACCGAAAACATAACTGTCACATACACGCTCACCCTGTAATGTAAACAGAAGTAAATTAAATAAAAAGGTTGCGATTACAACTAATGTTCGCAACCTTTTTTTATACATTGATATTTTATTTTGTTTGGTAAAGAAAATTCCTACAGAAATATGGGGGAATTCCCTAGATTAGAGATACTTGATTTATATTAAATTAATTATGTAAATCTACAATATACAATGCTGAACAATAAAAAGATTAGTATCACTCAGATAAAAGCAGTATTTGTGTTTGTTTTTATCACCTCCCTATTACTTGGTAAAGATATTAATCACGCTTCTCATACCGTTAGTATAATTATTCCCAAAATTGCTTTGTTAGATATCGAATCAGAATCTACAAACAATATCACCTTACAAATGAAATCACCCGCTGAGTCAGGTGACAAATTAATAAACGCTACAGATAAAAGCATTTGGCTTAATGTTACTTCGGTCACTGAATCAGGAAATGCTAGAGACATTACTGTAAAACTCGACAAACCAATGCAAGGAATTGACATTCGTGTAGTTTCAAATTTCTATACTGGTTCAGGTTATGGTAAATGGGGAATTCCACAACCCGAAATCTCCTTAACTCAACATGATCAATCATTGGTTAGTAATCTAAGAAGTGGAATAACAGGTGATGGAAGCTCTAACGGATTTAACCTAAAGTATAGTGCACACAGCATTGATTCTCAATATGGAAATATCAATAGTACCAATGGTAGAGAAATTATTGTAACTTACACTTTAACTCACTAAGAACATACCACCATTACCATGAAATCAATAATAATTACCTTACTACTGGTAGTTAATACTGTGTTGGGAGGCGTAGCAGTATTAAATGGATTAGCACATGAACTTAACGTTACACCCGGCAATACTTATAAAGGCAAGATCGAGTTGCAAAATGCTTCTGATATTGCACAGGTTGTTACAATTTATCAATCTGATCTGGCTACAAAGTATACCGGAGAAACATTTTATACAGATTCAATAACTAATGACAGATCAAATATCAGTTGGATAAACCTATCTAATCTAAGTATAACACTTGAAAGCAAAGAGAAAGGAAGCATAGATTTTCAGATCACCGTACCTAATTCCAATACACTTGCAGGAACATATTGGAGTGTTATTATGGTAGAACCCCGCGATCCAATTCATGTCCAAAAGGATGAAAGTGGCTATAGTATTCAATCCAAAATACGGTATGCTATACAAATCGTATGCAATATCGGTGAAACCGGAATAACTGACCTGAAATTCTTAAATATTTCTCAGGAAACATACAAAGATAAACACTACTTAGAGGTAGACATTGAAAATAACGGGCAAGTTCTTATTAAGCCAACTCTAACACTTGAATTATTTGATGTTCAAGGAAACGGTATGCCTATCATTAAAGCCGAAAAACAAAGAATATTCCCAAATTCATCGAAAAGATATATAATTGAAATAGACAATATTAAACCTGGTGTATATCAGGGAATTTTAATAGCTGATTGTGCGACAGATGATCTTTTTGGTGTTAATGTTACTCTTCATTTGAAAGATGATGGCTAAAATTCGTGATCTATTTGTTTCTATATTACTGATCTGTTCTCAGGCTTTTAGCCAAAATATCGGCGCCCAGTTGATCAAAGGGTTGCCGTCTAACTTGAGTCCTGGTTCAAGCAATACTATTGTATTTAAATTATCAAACAATAATGACCAAGATGTCATTTTAAATGCAAAATTAAAAGCGCCGTTGAACTGGCGATTATTCTACAATAAGTCTATACCAATTCAAGGAAACTCTGTAGCGATACTACCTATTGGTGTAAGGATTCCTCTTGCCACTCCACCGGGATTTTATCAGATCTTTTTGGAATTAAAAAATTCAGATTTGAACTATAATGACACAATAAGTGTCGATACGCATGTTCTAAAAAATATTGATATTGTAGTACAATTAGTTGACGCTCCTAAAATATCTATGTCAGGTAAAGACATATTAGCAGATTTTAGTATTTATAATAAAAGTAACAGTAAACGAAAAATACATTTGGAATCTTCTACCGGCACAATAAATGGCACAAAAAGTTTAACACTTGATATGGGAGAAACAAAAGTTGTAAACGTTTTCTGTACAACTGATCCTGAATTAAAGAGAACTCTAAATCAAATGATCGATTTGTCTGTCACGTCGGGTCCTTATCAAAAAATTGAAAAAACTTACGTAACTGTAATTCCTTCAAAAAACTATAAAACGGACAAATATCATAGACTTCCTACGGAAATAAGTGCTATGTATTTATATCGAAATTTCGGCGATTATAAGTATACAGGATTTCAAGGTAATTTGTTTAGTAGCGGTAGCCTGGACCCCGAAAACAAGCACCATCTAGAAATTAGAGCAAGAGGTCCGAATCAATTTGATAATTCCATATTAGGACTATATGATGAGTACTATTTGAATTATAACTCAGATAAAATTCATTTGTTTATAGGGGATGACACATACTCACTTACACCGTTAACTGAATATGGACGATATGGAACGGGTGTATTGGCCGAATATAATGACCAAAGCTACGAACTTGGTTTTTTCTATATGCAACCAAGGTTTTTCCCCGACTATAAGGAGGAATTAGCAGGATACATAAATTATAATTTTGATGATGAAAACAAGGTTGGGCTAACATTCTTACAAAAAATTCCTGATGGATCTGATAAACCAATTAATATTTATTCCGCTGAATACACTATTAATCCACTTGAATATTTAGAGATAGACGTAGAATATTCTTTTGGGAAATTAGATAAGAAAACAGGAACCGGATACAGCATTGAACTATCAAATCAAACTGAAAAAACTTATGCCTCTGCGCAGATAGTAGATGCAGGTAAAAATTTCCCAGGGTATTATAATAATACGCGTTATTTGAATGGAAATTTCCAATATGTAATGAATAAGAATTTAAAAATATTTACAAATTTTCATGAAGATGAAAGTAATGCTCAGCGAGATACTTTATATGGTGTTTCTCCTTATTCAAAATATTTAGTTGGTGGATTAGCCTTTTCATATAGATTGCAAGATTATCTCAATTTATATATCGGAAAACGTGAGAGGAAAGACCGAATGCCGTTACAAAAATTTCATTATGAAGAAAATTTTTCAAGAATATCCTTTGTTAATAATCTCTATAAATTTCAAACCAATATCAACGGAGAACTGGCTAACACGACTAATTTTATTACAGGTGCCAGTGGAGAATCATATAAGAGTTCATTCACATTACGATATAAACATTCACCAAAATTTATATTTAGTTCATTTCTCCAATATTACGATACTTATCGATATTCTGAAGATCGATCACAAGAAATAATATATGGAGGAGAAACAACCCTTAATTTTAATTCGCACATAAACCTAAATATATCATTTCAAAATACTCATAACATAGAAGATTACTACCGCGATCGGAGTCTATTTGATTTACGGTTTACCAAAACAATAAGAGAAAAACATAAATTTGAATTTTTATGGTCAGAAGCTCTAAAACAAAAACAAGTTGATGACAGAGATACTTACATCGGACTAAAATATACATTTCATTTTGGAATTCCGTTGAAAAAGACAAAAGACCTTGGCAGTATTCGCGGACGACTAATCAATAGCGGTGTAAAAAGTATAGCAAATGTTATTTTAAATCTTGGAGGGCGAATACAAGTGACGGATGAAGATGGTCTATTTATTTTCTCTGATATTCCTCCCGGTGATCATTATCTGTATATCAATAATGCTTCATTGAATTTTAATGATATTGCAACGGTGAAAACCCCCATGATCGTTACCATTGAACCTGACAAATTAACAGACATACAAATAGAATTAACAAAAGCAGGCAATATATCAGGTAGTGTTTTGCTTGATTTTGAAGATTTAAGATCAGAACGATTGACTTCTGATATAAGTGATATAGATAACAAAGATGTTATTGTTGAACTCCAACTCGATAATGAATTTCATCGTACTATAGTAAATTTGAACGATAAATTTCAGTTTACCGGATTACGTCCCGGGAATTGGACAGTAAGAGTTTATCATAATAGTCTTGGAAATAATTTTACAATTAAAAATTCAGAAATGATTGTTAATTTAAAGGCAGGCGAATCTACTACTATAAATATTAATGTTATTAAAAAAGCCCGAAGAATCAGGTTTCAACCAACGGAAATAATTATTAACTAATATGAAATTCCAAACTATCATATTATATATCTTTATTTTGTGTACGGCTAATATTTGTTTTTCGCAAACACAGTCTACACACAATGCTTATTTCACTCTACCCGAAATTGCCATTTTGAACATTGAACCCAATACAAATGATATAATTTTAGAGTTTGAAGCACCTACTGATCCGGGAGATGAGCTTACTCCTATCGGGGGAGATACAAAATGGTTGAATTATACAGCTACGTTAGCCTTGGGAGGAACACCAAAAATCATAACAGCCCAAGTATCAGCTTCTACAAATATTCCCGGACTTAAAATTGAATTACTTATTTCAAAATATAATGGCAATGGTAAGGGAGTATTTGGAACATCAGTAGGAACAATAAATCTTTCTTCAACAGCTCAAACAATTATATCCGGAATTGGAGGCTGTTTTACTCGAAATGGAGCAAACAGAGGGCATGAAATTGAATATAATGCATCTATTGATGATTATTCTATC
>JAUXHY010000102.1 GCA_030621275.1 bacterium
TCGATAGGCGCATTATTGGCATCATGAGGATGAATACCGGCAGCGGCAAATACATTTTTATGATTTTGAGCAATCGATAAACTTCGCCAAGAACTTTCTATATCAATCCCCGGGCAAATTACTTTACCAACACCGTGTTCTTTGGCACGATCCAAAACAGCATCAAGGTTTTTAGACCAAGAGCCCATATAAAGATGACAATGTGAGTCGATTAACATATAGTAATTTACTTTATTTCAGATTGAATATAACAATCCCCTAAATTTTGTTTATTTTAAATATAGACCCAGACTTAAATTATCATAAATCTTCTGCAGAATATTCTGCAGAATTTGGATATTAATGCATCTACTTACTTTATTTTTTGTTATAGATGGTAGTCATACCAAAAAGAGAATCATTGCTTTTAAAAACAATGTGGATAAACTTACTATTGTTTCTTACTATCGAAATAAAAATGTAGAGTATGAAAATCACCATAACTTAGGCAGATCTCCACAAAAACATTATATTCGCAGGTTTATTAAATTGATTTTCGCTATACCTCGACTTTTAAAAATATTATCTAATAATCCCGAAATCGATGTTGTATATGCCTGGAATTTTGATGTCGCACTGTTATTTATTTTATCAACATTATTTTCGAAACGTCATTATAAATTCTTCTACGAAGTAGCAGATATCAAACCAATTCTTTTATCCAAATCAATTGCAGGAAAAATTCTTAGAAAATTGGAACAATTTATATTAAATAATACTGATTATCTGTGCGTTACATCAGAAGATTTTATAAATAACTATTTTGATAAATATTATAAGTATCGTGCTAACATTCACATTTTAGAAAATAAAGTTTTTCCAAAAATTGATAACACATTAATTACTAAATCTTATAAAACGTCTGATAGCTCTAAATGGAAAATAGGGTATACTGGATTATTAAGATGCAATACTAGCTTACAATTACTGTTTGAACTGGCAACTCGCCTACCGGGAAATATTGAAATAATTTTAGCAGGGCGACCTGAAGAGCATGCAAAAGATACTTTTAAGAAATTGGCCAATCTTGAGAATACAAATTATATCGGTGAATATGAATATCCTGATGATTTACCAAATATTTATTCCAAAATAGATATTATCTGGAGCGCTGATTTTTCAGATTCAACCGATAATAGCAAATGGTTATTACCTAATAGGATTTATGAAGCTGGGCTATTTGCAATACCACAATTATGTTTTTCAGCAAATGAAGCAATCTGTAAATATATGAAATCACTTAATATCGGTTGGATTTTGGAAGAAGCAAATATTGAATCCTTGCTAAAATTTTTCTCAGCATTAACCAGCAAACAATATCAACAGACAAAATCAAAATATTATGGTCTACCGTCTGATCAATTTTCAGGGGATGAACAAATTAAATCACTTTTGAATAACATAGAAGACGAATTACAATAATTACTTTTTTGTAGCTAATTTTAGATATAAAATATATAAACATACACATCGTGGAAAAAATAATTAATTTAATTTTGGGCTTGTTTAACTTGAGATTAATCAAGACAACGCACCTTAAAAATATATCTAATAATCTAGGTTATATATCAGCAAAAGAAACAGTAAAAAGCGCTCAACAAGAAGGACTTTCAGTTTGTGATTATGTCGAAAAAATATGGAATCAGGTAGGAGAAACCAAAAAAGTTATTGATAGTATGGAAAAGCTCGGTGTATTTGAAAAGATAAATCCCACTGTGTGTGAAATCGGTACGGGTACGGGTAGATACATGGAGAAATTTATTGAAAAATGTAATCCTGAGAGATACGAAAGTTACGAAACTGCACAGGATTGGTCAGATTGGTTAAATAAAAACTATAATATTATATCTTTAGAAACTAATGGACATTCTTTAAAAAACACCAAAGATAATTCTATAGACATTATTCATTCACACGGAGTTTTTGTTTATCTTCCATTTTTTGATTCTTTACGATACTTCAAGGAAATCGAAAGAGTTACAAGCACAAACTCTTATATTATCTTTGATTGCATTACAGATGATTGTTTAAATAAAAAATCATTAAATAAATGGCTTAATTCTGACTACAATTTCCCACGAATATTGCCTGAAAAGTACATTTTTGACTTTTTCCCAAGCAATAAATACAAGTTAATTGGGAAATTTTTTACTCCTTACGGACAGGGTAAATCGAAATATTTTGTTTTCAAGCGTACCGACCTTGATCAGTAAATCTACACTTCAAATATTTAATATATTTTCTATTTTAATCATTTTGGTCTTTTGCTCATGCAATTTACTCACTACTCAAAGTGAAGCAGATATTAACTATAAGCAGGAAATGCGTGATTTTGTACAAGAAATATCAAGCTACTCCAAGAATATAAACTCTCAGTTTATAATTATACCACAAAATGGTGTTGAATTATTAACACACAATGGCGTAGAGAACGAAAGTCCTAATTTAGAATATATTAATTCCATAGATGGTATAGGACAAGAAGATCTATATTATGGCTATAATAATGACAATCAAGTTACTCCATCAGCAACAACATATTATATTACATCTTTTTTAAATATCGCTAAAGCAAACCAAATTAAAATATTGGTTACCGATTATTGCTCAACAACATCCTTTATTGATGATTCATATAATAAAAATATGCAAAATGGCCATGTTTCATTTGCAGCCGATCACCGAGAACTTGACAATATTCCTGAGTATCCCAATCCGATTTACAATGAAAATGATAATGATATTACAAATATGGATAAAAGTAAGAATTTCTTGTATTTAATAAATCCTTCAAGGTTTACCTCTAAACAATCATTTATTGATGCTGTTACACTATCAAATTATGATTTGCTAATTATGGATTATTTCTTCAATGATGAGGAATTTACTGAAGTAGAGTTGAATGAATTGCGTCAGAAGGCCAATGGTGGAAAACGATTACTAGTATCGTATATGAGCATTGGTGAAGCCGAAGACTATCGTTATTATTGGCAATCTGATTGGAGTTCAAATCCACCCAGATGGATGTCAGCAGAAAATCCTGATTGGAAAGGAAATTTTAAAGTCAAATATTGGAATCCAAGTTGGAAAGAAATTATTTATGGCAGTACAAATTCATATCTTGATAAAATTATTGACAAAGGTTTTGATGGAGTTTATTTAGATATAATCGATGCCTTTGAGTATTTTGAAAACTGAGGTATAGAACGCATTGATAATTTACTATTTATAACTTTCTACTTCCTTATTAGTCCAAAATCACTAATATTAATCGTCTAATATTTAAATTAAAATATTTTAAATCCGCTTTTAACTTTATCAGAATCAATAATGATTAATGATAAATCCTTTCCTTTTTTTGCTGCAAGCAACATTCCATTTGACTCAACACCACATATTGTAACTGGTTCAAGATTGGCTACAATCACAATCATTTTCCCAATTAATTCTTCCGGTTTGTAATGCTCTGCAATTCCACCTACAATCTGCTGTTTTTCCTCTCCAACCTCAATTTGTAACTTCAGTAACCGATCTGCTCCTTCAATCTTTTCCGCTTTCAATATAAGAGCTGTTTTTAACTCAACTTTTTGAAATTCATCATAAGTAATTATATTGTCCTGAATGGTCTGTTTAACTTTTTCAGCAACAGGCTCTTCAACTTTAATCCGTGGAAACAAAGGTGAATGTTTTTTTAGAATTGTCCCTGATTTTAGAATTCCCCACTTTAGATTCGCACCATTAGCACCCAAAGTATCTAGAATTATTTCCGTTCTGTTTGGCATTACCGGTTGCAATAATAAAGCGCTAATGCGCAACGACTCCGATGCAGTATACAAGACTCTTGCCGCAGCCGATTTATCAGTCTTTACTAATTTCCAAGGTGCTTGTTGTTCCATATATCTATTAATACTGCGAACAAATTGCAATATTTCTTCGATAGCTTCATTTATCCGCATTTTTTCAATTAATTGATTCACATACATGATAACAGATTCGGCGCTTTTTTGAATTTTAGTTTCTTCTTCTGTCAATTCATTATATTCGGGAATTACATTTTCAAAATTCTTTGCAATTAGCGTGGACACTCTGCTAAATAAATTTCCGAAATCATTAGCCAAATCACTATTATATCGTTTGATAAACGATTCAGGAGTAAAGGATGCGTCTTGCCCAAGTACCATCTCGCGCATTAAATAATAACGAAGAGGATCGACGCCGTATTTGTCAATCAAATCCAATGGATTAACTACATTTCCTAAAGATTTACTCATCTTGGATTCACCGCTTAACCACCAACCGTGCGCAAAAATCGTTTTAGGCTGCGGAATACCTGCCGAAAAAAGCATAGTTGGCCAATATACTGCGTGCGTCATCAAAATATCTTTACCGATTAAATGAACCGCAGGCCACCATTTTTTAAAAGATTTATCATCAGATAAATAACCTGGAGCAGTAACATAATTGATGAGCGCATCAAACCAAACGTAGGTTACATAATCTTTATCAAACGGTAATTCGATTCCCCAATTCAATCGGCTTTTTGGGCGCGAAATACATAAATCATCAAGCGGTTGCCGCAAAAAGCCCAATATTTCATTTTTTCTATGCTTTGGTTGAATAAAATCCGGATTTTCATTTATATAATTGATGAGTTTTTGTTGATATTTACTCATCTTGAAAAAATAATTTTTCTCAGTAATTGCTTCTAATGGCTTATCGTGTTGCGGACATTTTCCGTCAACTAATTCTTTCTCGGTATAAAATCGCTCACAACCCACACAGTATTGCCCGGTGTATTCGTCAAAATAAATATCGCCTTTTTCATATACAAATTCCAAAATATGTTGCACAACTTTTTTGTGGCGTTTCTCGGTTGTGCGGATAAAATCATCGTATCGGATATGTAATTTTTCCCATAGATCTGTAAAACGCGGCGCCATTTCATCGCAGTGTTTCTGCGGTAATATGCTTTTTTCATCGGCAGCTTGTTGAATTTTTTGCCCGTGCTCATCCAGGCCGGTAAGGAAGAATACTTCCTCTCCCGCAGTGCGATGGAATCGCGCCAAAACATCTGCTAAAATAGTTGTGTAGGCATGGCCAATATGCGGTTTGTCATTTACATAATAAAGTGGTGTTGTTAAAAAATAGTTGTTTTTACCGGACATAATTATTTTAAGTTTTTTTGAATATTGATTAATAAGTTAGTTAAAATTAATGACATATACAGATTTTTTCCTATGGCTTCTATTGCATTTTCGAGTAAAATATCAATTTTATGCAAATCTGCATTAGGATAATTTTTATTAAATTGCTGCATAAAATCCATTAACTCTGGTCGATGCAATTCATCACTTACACCTATCCGCAAACGATAAACACTTTTAAACCATAATTGTAACAAATAAATATTATGTTGAAATTGAGATATGTCCTTTCTGATCAATTGTGAATTATCATTTACAAATTTATGCCACTTCTTTCCGTCCTCATTAATTACAAACATTGATAATTCTTGAATCAACTTTAAGAGATTATCCACTGAATCATTTGATATAGCTAACGCCATACGCATATCGCCTTGAGAAATACATGATATTAATTCAGCTGATTTACTATCAATATCG
>JAUXHY010000037.1 GCA_030621275.1 bacterium
TGATGGATGAATGCGTTGGTCACATGACTGAAAAAGTTGTCATACCGGAAGCCGACCAAATCAAAATTGTACCTCGTAAATTTTACAAAGGAAAGAAAGAGGATTATAGACCATTTAAATTTAATGGAAGTGATGAAATTGCTCCGATGGTAAAAGCCGGAGATGGCTATAACATACATCTCACGGGATTAACACATGATGAAAGGGGCTATCCGGTAATTAGTGCCGAGGCTCAAGAAAAAAATGTTAATCATTTAGTAGATAAAATTCTAAAAAATGAAGAAAAAATCCGTTTACTCGAAGAAGACCAAATTGATGACGCTGAAGTAATTGTAATTTCTTATGGAATAACTTCCAGGGTGTCACTTAAAGCCGTACAAGACGCTAGAGAAGCCGGAATCAAAGTTGGAACAATTCGTTTGATTGTTGTATGGCCATTTCCGGAAAAATTAATTCGCAAGCTAGCAACCAAAGTAAAAGCATTTGTTGTTCCTGAAATTAATCTTGGTCAAATTTCCCTTGAGGTTGAAAGATGTGCAGCCGGAAAAACAAAAACTATTCATGTCCCGCATGCTGGTGGCTGGGTTCATGATCCTAACGATATTTTGAAAGCAATTAAAAAGGGTGTAAAATGAGCGAGATAAAAGCACCAACAACAAGTACTTTAAAAATCCCAAAATCTCCAGAGCCATTGGCACATCCGATGCAAGACTATTTACGGACAGAACGCCTACCACATATTTGGTGTTCAACGTGCGGAATTGGAACAGTTTTAACGGCTTTTATTGCCGGTTTACAAAAATCAGGACTAGATCGTGATAAAGTTGCGGTTGTTTCTGGAATTGGTTGCTCAGGTAGAGCCGCTGGATATTTAAGATTAGATTCTTTTCATTCAACACACGGACGTGCAATACCTTTTGCAACAGGATTAGCCCTAGGCAATCCCGAATTAAAAGTTGCTGTAATAAGCGGAGATGGTGATATTGCTGCAATTGGTGGCAATCATTTTATCCATGCCGCACGTAGAAATATGAATCTAACTGTTATTTGTATAAACAATTTTAATTATGCTATGACTGGTGGGCAAGCTGGACCCACCACACCTCAAGAAGCAAATGCATCCACCGCACCTTATGGTGCATATGAATTCCCATTTAATTTACCATATTTAGCAGAATCCTGTGGTGCAATTTATGTGGCGCGTTGGACTTCTTTACATGTTCGTAGAGCGACTAAATCAATTGCAGAAGCACTTGTGAAACCGGGATTTTCATTTATTGAAGTTGTCGCTCCATGCCCTACTCTTTATGCCCGCAGAAATCGCCTTGGGACTGGGCTCGACCTAATGCGCTTTTATCATGATACCGCGAAAATTGATCATAGTGCTAATACCAAAGACATTGATATTTTATATCAGAAAGAAATAGTTGTCGGCAAATTTGTTGATAAGGATAAACCCGATTTCTTTACAAATCGAAATAATTTTCTGAAAAATAAGTTAGGCAATAAATATATTCCATACGAAGGAACGTAAAACGTGAATATTTCACAACAAATTAAACGAACTAAGCGAAAAAAACAAAATAAATAATTATAAAAAAAATTGCAAAGTAAGTAGGAATAACTAATGGATATAAGATTTTCAGGTTTTGGGGGACAAGGAATCATAAAATCAGGAATGCTGATAGGCAAAGCAGTTTCAATATACGATAATAAATTTGCTACATTAACTCAGAGTTTTGGACCAGAAGCCCGCGGTGGAGCTTGTTCCGCTCAGGTGGTTATTGATGATGAAAGGGTTTTATATCCATATATTATTGCACCGGAAATTTTAGTTTCAATGTCACAAGAAGCTTACGAAAAATTTATCGGCGATCCTGTTAAAGGTAGTATTGTGCTCACGGATACTGACCTTGTAAAACCTAAGAAAATTCGTAAAGATGTTAAAATGTACTCAGTCCCCGCAACTCGCATTGCAGAAGAAATGGGCAATCGCATTTTTGCGAATGTTGTAATGGTTGGATTTTTCACTGCAATGACTAATGTTGTAAGTCTTGAAGCAATGAAAAAGGCACTGCCTGGGTCAGTTCCAGACCGATTTCTAGATACAAATATTGAAGCGCTGGAAAAAGGTTACGAATTTGGCATGGAACTGAAAAACTAAAGTATAATAAAATTCAGTCAATGGGAACATCAGATAATACATTTAGAAATTTTATCAGAAAACATGAAAAGACCGTGTCGTTTTCGGATAAGCCGGATATACAATATCCAATAGGCATAGTAGAACCATCTCCTTGCATGGAAGCATGTCCTGCGGGAGTTAATGTAAAGGCGTATGTCTCGCTGATTGCAGCAGGTAAATTTCACGAAGCCTTGCATGTCGTTAGAGAAAGGAATCCTCTACCTGGTATATGCGGACGGGTTTGTACTCATCCATGCGAAACTTACTGCAATCGAAATCAAATTGATGCACCGGTCGCCATTCGCGCCTTAAAAAGATTTGTTGCTGATTATGAGTTGGAACATCCCATACCTAAGCCACAAAAAACTGCCGGTACTCGTGAAGAAAAGATTGCCATTATTGGTTCAGGTCCAGCCGGCTTAACCGCCGCACACGATCTTGCGAAAAGTGGTTTTAATGTTACAATCTTTGAAGAATTATCTGAACCGGGTGGAATGCTGATTGCGGGCATCCCATCATATAGAATGCCTCGTGATATTCTTAAGATCGAAATTGATTACATTCGCAATTTAGGTGTTAAAATAATTACCAATAAAAAGATATCCGGTAAGCAAGATTATAACAAATTACTAAAAGGTTATGATGCTATTTACTTAGCAATCGGTGCTCATATAGGGAAAAAACTCGGTATTCCAGGAGAAGATGATTATGAAGGTTTTCTTGACGCTGTAACATTTTTACGTGAAGTAAATCTTGGTAAACCTCAAAAACCAGGAGAAAAGATAATTGTGATTGGTGGTGGTAATTCTGCGATTGATGCAGCGCGCACTGCATTACGATTGGGATCTGAAGTAAATATAGTTTACCGTCGTACTCGACAAGAAATGCCGGCAGAAAAAGAAGAAATCAATGAAGCGGAAAAAGAAGGTATTAAAATACATTATCTTGCAGCACCAGCAAAAATCATTGGTGAAAATAATAAGGTTACCGGTCTGGAATGTACAAAAATGAAACTTGGTAAACCTGATGAAAGCGGTCGAGCTAGACCAATCGCAATTAAGGATTCAGAATTTATTATCGAAGCGGATGTAATTATCCCTGCTATCAGTCAAGAACCCGATCTGTCATTTTTACCCAAAGATCATAATATTGATATCTCAAGGTGGAATACTTTTACAGCCAATGAAAATACTATGGCAACTAATATTCCCGGAATATTTGCTGGAGGTGATGCTGTAACAGGTCCCAATACTGTTATTGATGCTATTGCTCAAGGGCATGTAGCTGCTAAATCAATCGAAAGATTTATTAATGGAGAGGCATTAGAACAAACAGATAGTAGAACTAAACCGATTGAAACTGAAATTAAAATAGATTTAAAAAATCGGCCTAAAACAAAACGCGCTGATATTCCAATGCAAAAAATATCGGAAAGGAAAAACAGTTTCCAAGAGGTTGAATACGGATTTGATGAAGCAACTGCAATCGCTGAGGCTCAGCGTTGTTTGCGTTGTGGTCCGTGCGATGAATGTTATATTTGTGTATCGGATTGTCATAAAGGATTATCAGTTATTCATAGTAAGAATGGACAGGATGATTATGTTTTACGACTACCTCCTGATTTCCAAAGTAATAATCTAGCAGATGGTAATTTGCACGGCATATTAAAATCGGCCAATGGAAAAGATATGCCCATCGAATTAGATAGTTACATTCCTGTTGTTAAAGAGGAATTATGTCGTGGTTGTGGAGATTGTGTAACTGTTTGCGAATATGATGCATGCCAATTAATACAAAAAGATGGTGAAATATTTGTATCACAAATTGATTCGGACCTATGTCGCGGCTGCGGTACTTGTGTAACATTTTGTCCGTCGAGTGCAATTCAACCGAGCAGATACACTTCTGATTGGCTATCATTCAAATTAAAAAAAATTGATCCAAAAAAACGGAATATTGTTGTCTTTTCATGTAATTGGAATGGTGCTGATTTCGAAAAAATAAATACTTCCAAATATAAAAATATAAACTTTATATTTATTCAAACTATGTGTACCGGACGAATAGAATCCACTTTCATTCTACGAGCTCTTGAAGAAGGAGCAGATGGTATATTAATCGTTGGCTGTAGTGCTGATGAGTGTCATTATGAATTTGGAGCAAAACGATTTGCTGAAACTTATGCAAAAGTACAACAATTAGCACATATGCTTGGATATGATAAATATCGTATAGAATACAAAACAGTCTCAGGTAAAAACACTGACAAATTCGTTGAATTAGTTAATAATTACACGAGGAAATTCAAATAATGGATCTTGTAGATCAAATTAAAGCTACTAATGCTTATGGATGCCTAGAATGTGGTAAATGTACAGCAGTTTGCCCTGTTTCACTTTTTAGTCAAAGATATTCTCCCCGCTCAATGTTAACAAAAACAATTCGCAATGAATTTGATTCGCTATATATTGATTATGATTTATGGAGTTGTCTAACTTGTCGCCGTTGCGATGCAGTCTGCCCGGCTAATATAGATTACAGCACATTAACTCAAATTGTACGTTCATCTGCTCAAGATTCCGGGTTTCACGGAAAATGTTCACATGCAGGAGCAATGGAGCTTCTGCAAAAAACAATGACAACTAAAGATCTCAAACAGAATCGTCTCGATTGGGTTACTAATGATTTACAAATTGCCGATACCGGCGAAATTCTTTATTATGTTGGCTGCGCTCCGTATTTTGATGTGTTCTTCACTGACCTTGACATTGCTACGTTGGATGCTGCCAAAAGTAGTGTCAAAATTTTAAACAAACTTGGTATTACGCCTGTTTTAATGTCTGATGAAAGATGCTGTGGACATGATCTTCTATGGAATGGTGATGTAGAAAATTTTAAAATGTTAGCAGAAAAAAATATTGAATCTGTTGAAAATACAGGTGCAAAAACAATCCTGTTTTCATGTGCTGAGTGCATGAGTGCCTTTATGAATTTATACCCCGAGCATGGATTTAAGGTTAAACCTAAATTAATGCACATGAGCCAATTTTTAGCTGAAAAGTTATCAAATGATGAACTTAATTTAAAAGAATCTAACACAGATATAACATTTCAAGACCCATGTCGATTAGGACGACATATGGGCATTTATGACGAACCTCGTCAAGTGTTAAAACATAATGACGGCGAACATTTTCATGAAATGATGCAGCATGATAAAAAATCACTTTGTTGCGGAGTAAGTGCTTGGATGAATTGTGATATCACATCCAAAGGAATACAAAAAGAGAGATTAAAGCAAGCTAAGGAAACAGGAGCAGAGATATTAGCAGTAGCATGTCCCAAATGTCATATTCATCTCACATGTACCATGAAAGATAAATTTGTTGAAGATAATTACCATATGGATATTCGAGATATATCCACTGTTGTATTAGAAAGAATGGAATAACCAAATGCTGAAATTATTAATAGTCGATTAGACAGGATAACCGAATGAGTGAAAACGAATTACGTGTAGGAGTATTTGTTTGCGAATGCGGAAGTAACATTGCAGGATCACTTGATTGCGAAGCAGTTTCGGAATACGCAAAAACACTTCCAAATGTTGTATGCTCGGTAGTTAATAAGTATACTTGCGCAGAACCTGGTCAGCAAGAAATAAAAAAACATATAAAAGAACACAATTTAAACCGTGTAGTCGTGGCTTCTTGCTCTCCTCGTATGCATGAACTTACATTTAGAAATTGTGTAGAAGAAGCAGGATTAAATCCTTACCTTCTTGAGATGGCAAATATTCGCGAACATTGCAGCTGGGTACATTTAAATGATTGGGATGGGGCAACAATTAAAGCTAAAGATATTGTAAAAACATCGGTCGCCAGGGCGAGATTATTAGAGGAGCAAACCGAGTCTAAAGTACCAATGACAAAAGAAGTACTTGTTATCGGTGGCGGTGTGGCGGGAATTCAGTCTGCATTAGATTTAGCTGATGCAGGATATAAAGTCAATTTAGTTGAAAAGGAGGCATCCGTTGGTGGACTAATGGCAACATTAGACAAGACTTATCCCACTATGGATTGTTCCATATGAATACTCGGACCAAAAATGATGGATGTCGGTCGACATCCCAATATTAATTTATACACATTTAGCGAAGTAGAAGAAGTAAGCGGTTATATTGGCAATTTTAATGTAAAGGTTCGGAAAAAAGCTCGTTTTGTGGACGAAACAGATTGTAACGCCTGTGGCGAATGTGAAAAAGTTTGTCCGGTTATTGTAGCAGATGAATTCCAACAAGGGTTCTCTTCTCGCAAAGCAATATATATGCCGTTCCCCCAAGCAGTACCATCTGTATATATTTTAAATAATGAGGACTGCTTGGGACATAACCCAATTGCATGTGGAAAATGTGCAGAGGTTTGTGAAAAAGATTGTATCGATTTTGATATGAAGGACGAAATAATTGAAGTCAATGTTGGTGCCGTCATAGTCGCTACCGGTATGGATGTTTATGATCCAACAGAGATGGATGAATACGGCTATACCAAACACGAAAATGTAATCACAAGTATGGAGTTTGAAAGATTAATTTCCGCTGGCGGTCCAACAGAAGGACATTTTTTCCGTCCAACCGATCGAGAAGTGCCTAAGAAAATTGCTTTCATTCAATGTGTAGGTTCACGGTCGCATTCTGCAACCGGTAATCCATATTGCAGTAATATATGCTGCATGAATACTATTAAAGATAGTTTACTAATAAACGATCATTATCCGGATACCGAAATATCTGTATTTTATATAGATATTCGTGCCTTTGGAAAAGGTTTTGAAAATTTATACGTTAGAAGCAAGAAAGCCGGTGTTCGATATATTCGTGGACTTCCAGGTGAAATATTTGAGGATCCAAAGACCAAAAATCTCACTTTAATTGTTGAGGATACAGTTACCAATACTGTCAAAGATTACAACTTTGACATGGTAGTACTATCAGTTGGTGTAATACCAAGACGTGATAGTGATGTGGTACAAAAACTATTAACTCTATCCCGTACTGAAGATGGATTCTTTATGGAATCTCATCCAAAGTTGAAACCTGTTGATGCACCAACGGGTGGAGTATTTTTTGCCGGTTGTGTTGAATATCCCAAGGATGTTAAAGATAGTGTTACTCAAGCCAGTGCTGCTGTTGCTAGAGCAGAAGTTTTACTTAACTCAGATACAATAAGCATTGAGGCAATTACTTCTGAATGCTTTACCGAATTATGTACATCTTGCGGAATTTGCACCAATGTTTGTCCATTCAATGCTATTGTAGGAGCTGATGCTAAATTAGGAACACCGGCAGAGGTAATCGAAGCTTTGTGTAAGGGCTGTGGTACCTGTGCTGCAGAATGTAACTTTAATGCGCTATCCATGAAACATTTTGAAGATGCACAAATCACAACCATGATTGATGCTATGTTAGATGAAAACCCAATGGAGAAAGTGACTGTATTCGCATGTAATTGGTGCTCCTACGCCGGTGCCGATTTAGCAGGTCTCTCAAGGTTGCAATATCCTACATCGCAACGTATTATACGTACAATGTGTAGTGGAAGGGTTGATTCTGATTTTGTGCTGCATGCTTTTGAAAAAGGAGCGCCCATAGTACTTGTATCCGGCTGTCATTTTGTTGATTGTCATTATATTGATGCAAATCGCTGGACGCAAAAAAGAGTTGAAAAATTGTGGGATAAATTGGAACGTCTCGGAATTCGTCCTGAACGATTACAGTTGGAATGGATAAGTGCCGCTGAAGGACAAAGATGGGCAAAGACTATGACTGAAATTGATGAAATGCGCAAAAATGTCACCGAGGAAGAAGTGAAACATACTATCAAAGTACTGAAGGAAGATCGAGAAAAAGCCGAAGCTAAACGAGCAAAAAAACAAAATAAAAGAATTACATCAAAAACCGATAATCCGGGTGCGGAAATTAGCGTACCTGCATAAAATTTGAGATATTAATTATGCCTGAAATTGTTGATTTCAAATGCTTACGCTGTGGACATGAATTTACCGGTCCTTATGATAAAAGAATGCCAATTGAGCGATCGTGTCCTAAATGCAATAGCAATAGTGTTAGAAAAATAAAAAAACCGATTAAGAAATAGCTGCATTAAAAGACACCTATGAACACGTTAAAAAGGTAGTCGAAGAAACCGGATTGTAAATTATAAATGTAGAGAAGTAGCATGCTACGTCTCTACCCATAAATAAATCTTTGTCATTCCCGATTTAGTCGGGAATCTACATTAATAATAATGGATACCCGCCTGCGCGGGTATGACAGAAACGGTGTCATTCTGAACAAAGT
>JAUXHY010000026.1 GCA_030621275.1 bacterium
GAAGAACATAGCAGTTTAAAACAAATAATTGATTTTCGCTTAGAAAAATTAGGGAAAATTCGTGATAGTGGAGTTAATCCATATCCATACTCCTATTCTGCTTCTCACAAAAGTGAAGAAATATTAAAGAATGAGAAGCAACTTGAAGGAGAAACAGTTACGATTGCAGGTAGATTAATGTCTCTACGGAAGATGGGTAAAGCATCATTTTGTCATATTCAGGATGAAGCAGGTCGGATACAAATTTATGTAAGAAGAGATGATATTGGAGTTGATGCATATCAAAATTTTAAACTTCTTGATATTGGTGATTTTATTGGCGTTGAGGGATACGTATTTAAAACTAAAATGGGTGAAACTTCAATCCATGCGAACGTATTAACAATTTTATCAAAAAGTATTCGCCCGATTCCAATTGTTAAAGAAAAAGAGGGTGAAGAGTTTGATTCATTTGCTGACAAGGAATTACGCTACAGAAATCGACATTTGGATTTAATTGTAAATCATAATGTAAAAGAAACATTTATAAAACGCGCAAAAATTATTTCTTCGGTTAGACATTTTCTTGATAATGATGGATTCATTGAAGTAGAAACACCTGTACTTCAGCCGTTATATGGAGGCGCAAATGCAAAACCTTTTTTAACACATCATAATTCTTTAGATCAAAAATTATATTTGCGGATTGCTGATGAATTATACCTAAAAAGATTAATTATTGGTGGTATTGATAAAGTATATGAATTAGCAAAAAATTTCCGTAACGAAGGGATAGACAGAAATCATAATCCTGAATTTACTTCACTTGAATTCTACCAAGCCTATGTCGATTATAAATATATGATGGATTTTGTCGAAAAACTAATTCGTAATGCTGCTAATACTATTGGAGATCAAAAAGTTACTTGGGGAGATATGAATATTGATTTATCAAAAGCTTTTACTCGAAAACCTATTTTCGAATTATTAAGTGAGGCAACCGGTGTTGATGTTTCGCAATTAAGTGAAAAAGAACTAATCACTATTTGTAATAAGTTTAAAATTGATACTTCTCCTAAATTAAATTATGGTCAATTATTAGATTTATTGATGAGCAAACTTGTCGAACCAAATCTTATACAACCAACATTTGTAATTGACTATCCAAAAGCAATTTCACCATTAGCAAAAAAACATCGAGGAGGTAATTCTGAATTAGTGGAGCGATTTGAATTATTTATTGGTGGAATGGAATTCGCAAATGCGTTTTCGGAGCTCAATGATCCAGTAGATCAAAGAGAAAGATTTGAAAATCAGGACAAGCTTGGAAAAGAAGGAGATGAAGAAGCGCATCCTGTAGATGAAAACTTCTTACAAGCTGTCGAAAGTGGGATGCCTCCAACCGGTGGAGTAGGAATCGGTATAGACCGATTAGTAATGTTATTGACTAATAATAGATGGATAAAGGACGTAATATTATTTCCAACACTTCGAGATAACAGTTAGCAAGTTTTTAGTTTGAGATTAATACGACAGATTGCTTTTCGCCATTTAAAAGCTCCTCAAAAGGGTAGTTTTACTACATTTACAGCAATATTAGCTATCCTCGGTTTGGGATTAGGAATTGCAGCGCTGGTGTTGACATTTAGCATTTTAGAAGGTTTCGAATCCACGATATCAGAAAAAATTGCTCGATTTGATGGACATATTAGGGTAGAACATTTTATGAATCGTACCTTAAAAGAAAATGATGCAGTATTAGATAGTGCTCTGCAAAAAAGTCCAGTAAATTATTCTAAAACATCTTACATTCAAAGTCCTGCCTTACTTCGTAAAGGATCCAATGCAGACGGTGTTATCACAATTGGATTAAGCAAGATGGGTAGAGAATCTGTATTATTTTCCATAATTACTAACGGTTCAACTGAGCTTAAATCTAAATCAATTATAATCGGAAAACGTTTAGCGGAAGATTTAGGAATAGTGATTGGTGATAAAATTGTATTATTTGATTTACAATCGATCGGAAGAATTTCAGGGAGTCAGCGGTTTAGACAATTCACTGTGACGGGTTTGTTCCATTCAGGACTATTAGAATATGATAAAACCGTAGTTTATGTTGACATAGTAGATGCACAATATATATTTAATGTGAATGATAGAATAAGTGGACATATGTTATTCACAGATAATTTGGATGATGTAAAACCATTATATCGGCATTTGGAATCGGAGTTAGGGTATCCCTATTTTGTACTATCGTGGATAGATAAGCATAAAATATTATTTGACTGGATTAATCTGCAAAAGTGGCCAATACTGATAATATTTGGAATGATTTCATTTGTTGGTATAGTAAATATAATATCATCTTTATCAATGATTATATTTGAAAAAGTACGTGAAATTGGAACGCTACTTTCTCTTGGGTTAAGTAAAAAGCATATTAAACGAATATTCCTGTTAGAAGGATTAATTATTGGTGTTTTAGGTTCATTGGTGGGATTAGTAATTGCCGGTGGCTTAGCGGCAATACAATTAAATTTTCAAATATTTACTCTACCTGAAGATATTTATTTTATGGATCATATACCGATAAAAATTGATTGGTTAAATACATTATTAATTATTTCAATTGGAATTATTTCAGCAGTAGCTGCATCATTTTGGCCCGTGTATAGAGCCAGTAAAATTAATCCGGCAGAAGCCTTGCGATACGAATGAAATTTTCTACATATATAGCAAAAAGATTTATGCTTGGTGGTAAGGGAGCCGGTACAAGCAGGTTTACCGGTTGGATTGCAATTATTGGGATGGCTATTGGGTGCTTTGCTCTAATTATTTCAATTGCAGTATTAAATGGTTTTGAGTTACAAGTTGCTGAAAAAATAATCGGATTTGAAGGTGATTTGAGAATCTCGAAGATTAAAACGGGTACGGCTCAAAATGTTCATGAATATTTAAAAAATAATAATAAAATTTCTCAAAGCGAACCGTTTATGGAGCGTAAGGGAGTCGTGCTAACAAGAAATAATGATGTTAGAATGGTATCATTTAAAGCCGTATCATTCGATCATATTGTTGAATTTTATAATCTTGGTCTTGATTCAATTGTACTTAATAAAGATACACCTCAAATATTTTTAGGTACTTTATTAGCCGAGCGATTACAAGTAGAAGTTGGTGATAATATTAAATTAATGAGTCCCATTGATAGCCCATTGCAAATAGGTTTACCGCGTATATTGAATTCCGAGGTAGCAGGAATATTTCAAATTGATGTACTCGATTATGATGATAGGATAGTATTTATTCCGTTAAAGTATGGTAAACAATTATTTTTAAGGAAAAAATCTGTAGATGGTTATGATACCAGACTCGTAAATCGAGATAAAGTTGATTTAGTAAAGGAAGAATTACGCTCACATTTTGGAACGAATGCAAGGATTGAAAGTTGGGAAGATATGCATCAAGGTTTATTTAATGCCATGCGGATGGAGCGAATTGGAGCAATTTTTGTATTAAGTTTAATTATTTTAGTAGCGGCATTCAATTTAACGTCAACTTTGGTTTTGGTCACCTATCAAAAGATTAGAGAAATTGGAATATTAAGAACTTTAGGTGCTTCAGCGAAGGTAATCAAATCAATAATAATTAAACAAGGGATTATAATTGGTGGAGTAGGTGCTATCGTTGGTTTATTTTTAAGCGTCGGAATAGTGATTTTACAGAATTATTATGGTTTTTTACCTCTTCCACAAGATATTTACGCTTTTAACAAATTACCGATGATTTTATCCGTTTGGGATATTATCCTTGTTCCTTTCATAGCATTTTTATTGATAATATTATCATCTTACATTGCCGCTAAAAGAGCGATGTTAATTGAACCAAAGGAAGCTGTACATTTAGAAAAATGATATTAGAAGCTAAAAATATTTATAAATCATTTAGTAATGGTGAAAAAAAGTTACCTGTATTAACCAATTTAAATATTAGTGTTGATAAGCAGGAAACCATAACAATTATGGGTCCATCAGGTTCGGGTAAATCCACACTTTTACATATTTTAGGTACATTGGACAAACCTGATTCGGGAACTGTTATTATCAATCAAATTGATGTTAGCTCAATAAAAGAAGAAAAATTAGCCCAATTGCGTAGCCGTGAAATTGGTTTCATATTTCAATTCCATCATTTATTACCGGAATTTACAGCGTTTGAAAATGTGCTTATTCCTACCCAAATACTCGGTAATACCGATGATAAAATCAAACGAGCTGAGGAATTATTTGATTATATTGGATTAAAAGAGCGAAAGGAGCACTATCCATCTCAACTTTCTGGAGGAGAACGCTTAAGAGTTGCAGTATTGCGTGCATTGATCAATAATCCATCAATAATATTTGCCGACGAACCAACCGGTAATCTTGATGCAGAAAATGCGAAAAAATTATTACAGTTGTTTGAAAATATTAGTAAAGATTTCGAACAGTCATTCGTGATTACAACTCATAATGAGGATGTTGCCGCACTTGGCGATAGGCAATATGTTTTAGATCACGGTGTTTTGAATAATAGGGGTTACGGGACAGGGTTCAGTAATGAAAAATTTTGAGTTATGAGTGTTGAATTTTGAATTCCTGATTCACTGATTTCCAAATATCCTAATCCACGAATTCCCTAATTACTCTGCCAATTATAGACGATATTAAGCAATCTCTGCCATATTGTTAGATAAATCTTTGTGGCATATTAATTGTTAATACTATCATGAATTATAAAATTTTATTAGGAGTATTTTAGAATGTCAAAAATTATAGGTATAGATTTAGGTACAACCAATTCATGTGTGGCTGTAATGGAAGGTGGAGAACCTACTGTTATCACTAGTCCAGAAGGTGGACGGACTACACCATCGGTTGTAGCGTTTACAAAAAAAGATGAACGGTTAGTAGGACAACCTGCCAAACGCCAAGCGGTTACCAACCCTGAAAATACAGTTTATTCGATTAAACGATTTATGGGTCGTATGCGTAACGAGGTAGGAACGGAAATTGAAGAAGTTCCATATAAAGTTGGAAAAACAAAATCAGGTGCTGTAACCGTCGAAGCCGGTGGAAAAGAATATACTCCACCTGAAATTAGTGCAATGATATTGCAGAAACTTAAACAAATGGCAGATGATCACCTTGGTACTAAAGTTACCGATGCAGTTATCACAGTTCCTGCTTATTTTAATGATTCTCAACGTCAGGCAACTAAAGATGCCGGTAAAATAGCTGGTATAAATGTTCGTAGAATTATTAATGAACCAACTGCAGCAGCTCTTGCTTATGGTTTAGATAAGAAGAAAGACGAAAAAATCGCAGTATTCGACCTTGGTGGTGGTACCTTTGATATTTCTGTTTTAGAACTAGGAGATGGTGTTTTTGAAGTAAAATCAACCAATGGTGATACTCACTTAGGTGGTGATGATTTTGATCAAAAATTAATTGAATGGATTGCGGCTGAATTTAAAAAAAGTGATGGAATTGACTTACGAAAAGATCCAATGGCTTTACAACGATTAAAAGAAGCCGCTGAAAGTGCAAAAAAGGAACTCTCTTCATCCAAACAGACAGAAATTAATTTGCCTTTTGTAACAGCTGATTCATCAGGTCCAAAGCATTTAAATATGTCTTTGACTCGCGCGAAATTTGAAGAGTTAACAAAAGATTTACTTAATCGCACCATTGAACCGTGTAAAAAAGCACTAAAAGATGCTAAGCTAACTGCTAAAGATATTGATGAAGTTATATTAGTGGGTGGTTCCACACGTATTCCTAAGATTCAGGAAATTGTAAAAGATATTTTTGGTAAAGAACCAAACCGAAGCGTTAACCCTGATGAAGTGGTTGCTCTTGGTGCTGCAATTCAAGGTGGTGTTTTAGCTGGAGAGGTTGATGATATACTATTGTTAGATGTTACTCCATTATCACTTGGAATTGAAACTTTAGGAAATGTTTCAACTCAATTAATTGAGCGTAATTCAACAATTCCTACCAAAAAATCACAAGTGTTTAGTACAGCTGCTGATAATCAGACAACTGTAGAAATTCACGTATTGCAAGGTGAACGCCAAATGGCAGTAGATAACAAGACTATTGGAAGATTTCATCTTGACGGAATTCCACCAGCACCGCGCGGAATACCACAAATCGAAGTAACATTCGATATTGATGCCAATGGTATTCTAAATGTTAATGCAAAAGACAAAGCTACAGGAAAAGAGCAAAGTATTCGTATTGAGGCATCTAGTGGTTTATCCGATGATGAAGTAGAAAAAATGGTAAATGATTCCAAAAAGTATGAATCTGAAGATAAAAAGAAACGTGAAGAAATTGACATGCGTAATCAAGCTGAACAGTTAGTTTATCAAACTGAGAAGAATATTAAAGAATATGATGAGAAGCTTGACGATGCTGATAAAAAATCTTTAACTGAAGCTGTTGAAAAATTAAAGACAGCAAATGGTGGTTCAAATACTGATGATATAAAATCTGAAATGGAAAATCTAAATAATGTATGGTCAGGTTTGGCAACTAAAATGTATGATACTGCCAAAACTGAAGAAGCTCCACAAGCGGATAATGCTGAACCTAAGAAATCTGGAAAAAGAAAAAAAGGCGATGATGAAATTGAAGATGCAGATTTTGAAGTAGTTGATTAATTAGTCAAATTAAATCAAATCAATTAAAAGCGTTCATAACAATTGGACGCTTTTTTGTATGTGGAACTACTTTATATGAATGTTGTAAACTTGAATAGTACAATTATTATTAATGAAGAACATAATTAAGATTATTTTATTAATTCTAATCCCACTAGTGGGAGTTGTGATTCTATCATATCCAGGAGTTTGGAAATATAGAACTGAGAATATTTTAAACAGAAAAGTTCTTAGGAATAGCGGATGGGAACTCTCAATCGGAGAATTAAGCGGACATCTTTTCAAACAGGTTGAAAGTAAAAATATTAATATAACTCATGAAAACGGTACAAAAATTTATATTCCATATTTCAATGCCCAATTTGACGTCTTCAAATCATTAACTGGCAATTTGCATTTGAAGGAATTAAACATCTATGATTTTTACTTTCAACCTGCAATGCAAAATAATATAGAAAACAAAGTATTTGTACTTCCTGATTTGAATTATGGCAAATTTCCATTAAAGGTTGAACAAATCAGTTTTGATGGAACTCTTACTATTGCACTAGAGGATTCAACTCATTTAATTGATTTAGATATTCTAAGTGAAATTCGACCAGACGAAAGCGGATTAAATATTAATTTAGATTCGCTATTTATTAAACATCATGATTTGGACTATTCGTTTATTCTTAATAATACTAATATCAATATAAACAATAGGATAATTAATGCAAATCCGATTAATGGTTCAATTGCGGATGTATTAATTGATGGACAATTAACTTTCTTGCAATCTGAAAATCAGCAATTAAAAGGGAATATAAATATTAATAATATTATAATTCCTGAAAAATTGTTTGAAGAAACACCATTACAGGTAAGATTTTCAAAAATTAATTCAAATTTTAGGTTTGATACGGATTTCAAAAATTATTCCGGTATAGTTACCGTAAATAATAATTTGGGACTAAATATGACAGGTGACTTTAATATTACCAAGTTGGAAAATCGCTGGTTAGCGCAACAAATTATTTTAAAAAGTGAAGATGCGAGATTATTTGTCCACGGAGATTTTATAGATAACAAAGGAATCAACGCTAATTTTGATCTTGAGAAATTGGATTTGAGTAAATGGCTTACTCAACAAAAAGCTACTAATATATCGGGAATTGCGACTTTTAATACACATATTGACAGTGGATACATTAAATCATTAGCACTGAATCTTGAGACTCAAGAAACAGTATTATTTGAAAATGATACAATTGCAGTAAAAGGTGCCTTCGTATATGAGAATAATCAAATTACAATAGCAGAACCGTTTACCGTGTCAGTTGGTCCAAGTTCAATTACAACAGTGGGTGAAATTGATTTTGCTGTAAAAGAAATTGATCTTGAATTGACTTTACAAGATGCGGATGTATTTATTATTAATAATTTTTGGAGTGATTCATTAGATAATGGAACAGTATCCGGAAATATTGAAGCATCCGGTAAATTCGATAATCCTAAGATTATTGGTACTTTAGTAGGAAAGAATATTGCATACAAGGATTTTTTATTGGCTGAAATGGAATTGGAAGGTCAGTGTGAACAAAACGATAATTTATTGGGTTTTGTTCAATTGAAATTAGGTGGCGGGAGGTGGAAAAATATTGATTTTGAACATGGAGAAATTGATATATTATTTAAAAATAAAGAGACACACTTTACTAATATAAATATTTTCAATGGTAATGAATATCTTATCGGATCCGTAGTATTAGATAATAAGAATACTTTATATATTAATAATATCAAGACTTTTTATAATAATCACTATTTTGTGAATACAACTCCTTTTAATATAAATTTTGAGGGAAATAATTTTAGTATTAGTCCGTTTGTGGCTCATTTGGATGATGGTGTTATAGAGGGGGAATTATCTTACGGAAAACTGTTAAAAGGGAATATTAAATTTTCGGATATTGATTCGGAGTTATTGCATCCATTTATAAATAATCAAAGATATAGATTTACCGGATTGATGTTTGGTGAAATTAATTTTGAAAATTCTACGGGAGATCAAAATTATTCATTTGATATATTGGTAAAGAACGGGGTTTTTGCAAAAGAACCATTTGAGCAATTAAATGCATCAATGGATTATAATGATCAAATCCTTAATATTCGTGAACTTATTTTGAAGGAAGACGCAAATTCTATAATTAATATAGTAGGTATGATACCCTTTGGAGATGCTAAAAAAGTAAAAAAAATACAACTTCAGTCTAATTATCAAAATATTAATATTAAGACTATTACTCAATTTTTGCCAGATTGGATTGAAATGACGGGTACTGCGAGTGGAGAGCTAAATATTGATGGAACTGGTAAGAATATGATCAGTGATTTTAACACAACAATAAATAATGCTACTTTTGATAAAATTTCACTTGGAACAGTGCGCGGTAGGGGCAGTTATGATGGCAATAATTTAAATTTTAATTCATATTCTTCTGATTTAAATGATGATCACTTTACGGGTTATGGATATTTACCAATTGATCTAAATATTAAATCAGGCATATTTGGAAAATTCCGTGG
>JAUXHY010000074.1 GCA_030621275.1 bacterium
ATCTTCGATTATATAGTAGGAGTCATGCGTTGGTCTTTACGTGTCGAAGCATACGCCATAATTTTGACGACTGATGAATATCCGCCATTTAGTTTAACTTAGAATTAGCTGTAAATTAATTTTAGTTAATCAATAATTTTCTAATTAATATTACATATTAATTTTTATTATAATAATAATGAAGGAGAAACAATGAAAAAAGCGTTTATATTGATGATGATCCTTTCCATTGTGTTTATCGGTATTTTACCCGCACAAGGAATGGGATTTGGTGTTAAAGGTGGTATAAATATGGCAAAATGGACCGGTGATGATATAACAGAAATGACTGATGAAGGATTTGACCAAAAATATGTCACAGCCTTCTCTGTTGGTGGATTTCTAACATTACCTATAGGCAATGCTCTCACCATAAGACCTGAATTGCTTTACACACAAAATGGAACAAAATTTGAATATTCAGAAGATGATGGCGAACTATCCATGTCTTCGAAAATGAACTGGTTAAATATTCCTGTTCTTGCAGTTTTCAACTTAGGACCAGTTGGAATCGTTGCAGGACCGTATTTTGATCTTTTCCTTAATGGTAAGGCAAAATTTGAAATGTCTTATGGTGGTCAAAGTTTTGATGAAGAAGAAGATATTGAGAGTGATGAAGTCCAAACATTGAATTATGGGTTAATATTTGGTGCTGCCTATGGCATTACTAATAATATTGATGTAGAATTGAGATATTCTCAAGGTTTAAATAGTCCTGATAAAGAACCTGATGATTATGATAATACGTGGGGCGAATACGAAGAATCTGATACAAAACCTAGCATGATTCAATTATTAATAAACTTCTATTTAAAGAAGTAATAAACCAAAAACATAATAAATGCCTCTTTTATTTAGAAAGGGGCATTTTTTTTTAATAAATATGATGTGTGGTAGAAGTAATATTACAGACCTAAGAGATAAAAATAATTCTAAAGTGCAACAACTGATTAAATCCTTTAATGAAAAATTTGAATCAACTCAATGCTATGAGCTAACAGGCTGCGATTTGGGAACAGAAGAAGGTCAGACTAAATATAATGAAAATAGATGCAATGAATTGTGTGATAAGTTTGTATTTGAGACTATAGAATTAACATTGGATTTAATTGACGATTAACGAACAATCCTAAAGTACCATTTCAGCTTTCATATTTTGAGCTTTCCAATACCTTCTATAATTACTTTTCGGTTTCTTTTCTATCGGTAAGTCATTTAATTCATTCAGTATATAATCTTCAAACTGTTTGGATTTCTCAAAAGCGGAATTCGTTAGATCATAAAATTTATCTGAATCCATATTTATACTTTTATCATAGAATTCTTTTTCAAGCTTACTTCGTCGATTGTTTAATAATTGGTGACGCTTTTGAAAATCCATTAAAATAGTACGATGAAGTTTTTCGTGTTCCCACCAGAGAGAATTTGGAGTATATTTTCCTTCCGGTGTTGGTCCAATATCCGGTAAAACATTATCATTAAACTGGATTGGTTTAAATATTGAGATGCATGGAGCTGAAGTTCCCGTCGCCCAATATGTTTGTTCATCCTTTTTCAATGAAGCTACCAAAGAGGAAGTTGATTGCGAGGCATGGCGCGCAATTTTATTGGCAGAGTGAGCACATACTTGATTCATTAAGAAATGGCTATCAGGAGTATAATCCAATGAACCATGATTCCGGAGAATAGAAAATGCATCAGTTACAATCATTTTATTATTATAGCCAAGTTGTCCCATTGAACTCTGCCTTCGTGCATTACATCGTGAAAACGTAGTATAAAACCAATCGGAATAACATTCCGCAAAATGAAATGTATGCCCCTTTTTCAACCAACCCTTCTTCTGAGCATAATTAATTAAGTCTGGATGACTCAAATCATACTCTTCGCCAATAGTTAATCCATTACTTATAGCATAATAATCTTGCACCTTTTTTGCTACCCAAAGATGTGCGGAAGTTTCTAACACCCACGCTTCTGATGAATCTGTAATTATGAAACTATTATGATAAGTGAGCTTCTTATCTTCAAACCCGCAAGGTCCACCCTGTTCGAAATCAGCAAGTAACTCGATAATAGTTTCTAATGCCCTATGTGCAGTATCAGTCCGTTCCAATGCTAATCTTAGCAAATCCATTCCGGTAAGCCGACCCTTTTTTTCAGTAGGCATTTTTGTAAATACAGCTTCGTTACCAATAGTCACGCCCTTATCATTTGCGCCAATCTCAGCTCCCCACATCCAAAATGGTCTGCTAATCAAAACTGAGTTTGTTTTCGCAACTTGTGGAATTTCCAAATATGTACATTCCAAAGACTTACCGTTAGAATATTCGGCAACCGGATGATATTCCAATACTTGAGCTTCATTCGGTTCTCGATCACTATTTTTACCAAATATTACTGATCCGTCATGAGTCATGCTTGGCATCGCTACAAAAGTATCACACATAATTTATCTCTTAATTTTACCTGGTAGAATAAATTCATATTGGCGACGTAAAATCTTTGTTGTAAGCCACCTGTCAAATTTTCGGAATGCTAAAAATAATGTCCAAATTAACTTATCCTCTTTATAATACTTTTCCACTTCTTTAACACTGATGAAATTCCCATCATCTTTTAGATATTTATTAATTGTCTTAATAGCTGTTGGTATTAGGTCTGCACGTTGTTCTTTATAAAGATTGGCAATTAAATCCATATAAACTTGTCGATTGTTATAATAACGCCCCATTACATCTTTTAAGAAAAATAATTTCAATATCCATCGTAAAAATGATGGAGCCGTCTTCAGAATCAAATCAGGATTTAATTGCTCTACTTCATCTAATTTAAAGAGTGGTGTACTTGTATCAATATAAAATATTTTATCATCTTCTGTTAATATCCAATTTGAAAGCTGACCGTCAATTGCTACTTCAATTTTGGGCATATTTTTAGAGTTAAAATCCCATACCTTTTCAATTTCAGTGCAAATTTTATTTAATATAGACTCAAATTGTTGAGCATTAAATGATTTCGTCAATTTATGAGCAAATCGTTCAGGATTATGTTTCTTTTGAATAATATACAAAACTACCGGTCTTTTTTTATGAATAATTATTTCGGTTTTATCATCCGGTAAATTCAATCCGATTTGTTTTAAATAATTACAATATGAATTATAGATCTTTGTATAATCTTCTGCTAATTGCTGATTCGTAAATAATGGTAAACGTTTATAGGCATTTTCGTCATCTCCTTGTATCTCAAATACAGTTGATATTTCACCATACCCAAGTATTTCTGCCGGAATGAGTGATTGCTCAATTGCTGTTGGAATTAATCCTTTTTCAAATTTATGCAATTGTGTTTTTGTTAAACTCATGATAAATCTTTCCGACTAAATAATCTATTCTTCATTCTGTCCATTTTCTGTTTTGCTCCATATAATTTTCTCAGTTTTCGAGCTGATTTTAATGCCTTATCCAATTTATTTAACACAATATTTGCTTCATTAATTGTCATAGTTAGGGGTGGCAAAAATTGACATACAGATTTATCATTATTAGCGTAAACCATCAACAAGCCCTCATTATAAGCTGTTTTTGTTAGTACCGGACCACATAATTCATCTTTCATTTCAATTCCCATCATTAGTCCCATTTGTCGCAATCCGATCAAAAAACCTTTGTGAGTATCTATTAATTTCGTAACACCTTGATAAAATTGCTCCGCTATTATATTCACATTATTCAAAAAGTTTGATGATGAAGATATTTCCAAAACACGTTTAGCCACCCGACAACCCAATTCTGATCCACCAAAAGTTGAAATATGTATAAATGGATCTTCATGAAATACTGATTCTAAAGGTTCACGGATCACAGTAGCAGATATCGGATAAATACCACCGGAAAGACCCTTCCCTATCACGAGGATATCCGGAATAATATCAAAATGTTCGAACGCCCATAATTTCCCTGTTCGTCCAAGTCCGGTTTGAACTTCATCCATAACTAACAATATTTGGTGCTCATCGCAAAGCTTTCTTACTCCCTGAATATATTCTTTATCAGGAATTTTAATTCCGAGTGTTGCAGGAATAGTTTCTAAAATTATCGCTGCAGTATTTGTATCAGCAGCGTTATTAAGAGCATCTAAATCATTAAATTGAACTTGTTTAAATCCCGCTATTGATGATCTAAACGGTTCCCGATATTTTGCATCGCCTGCGGCTAAAGCTAAGCCGGTATGTCCATGATAACCACCCTTTGCTGAAATGATATCAGATCTGTTTGTGTAACCACGCGCCACTTTAAGCGCGAGATCAATTGCTTCTCCGCCACTTACTCCAAATATAGTGTAATTAAGGTCTCCCGGTGTTAAATCCGATAGCATAGCAGCAAGTTCTGCCCGTTCACGACTAATTAAATGGTGATTCCCAATATCGAAGCTATTTAGAGATTCCTTTAGGACATTAATTATTTCAGAATTTCTATGTCCAAGATTAAATACACCTCCGTTACTATGAAGGTTGATAAGCTTTTTTGTTCCGTCTAAGTCATGGATATATGAACCACTTCGGTCGCCCATTACAAAATCCATATTGTATTTTTTGAAAAATTTAACTTTCCCGCTTGATACAAATTTTTTGTAATGATCTATTGCAGTACGTTTTTCAGAAGATGCTTTCATAATATTGTAATTATTTGCTCGTAGTTTACGAAAGTAAATATTTTAATTGAAAAGGATTTATAAAGTATTATGTCATTGCGAGGAATGCAATGACGAAGCAATCTATTTTTTTATGAGATTGCTTCACTTTGCAGGACTATACTCGCAATGGTGTTATAACTGATTCAATATTCACCCCACTATCCTGCGGATATCTCCCCTTGAGGGGAGACACAGAGGGGTGAATTATTCTTATAAAAACGGTATTTATTACAATTAAGTAATAAAACGTGGCAATACTTTTGCAGTTAATTCTTCAAGTAAATTTTCACCGTCTTTAATAGCTTGTTTTACCGGAACATTTAAATCCCTACAAATAGAATAACAAGCTTGAATTCCATGTTTTCTTGCTATTGTTTGATCAATAGTGTGATCGCCACATAAAGCAATAATTGGAGTTTTTTTATTTGATACATATTCAGCCACTCCAAAGGGGACTTTCCCTTGTAATGATTGATTATCCATTCGCCCTTCACCCGTAATTATTAAATCAGCATCCTTAACAATTTCATTAAAATTTAAAACATCCAAAATTAATTCTATACCTTTATGTAATTTTGCATTACAAAATGCCATTAATCCCCAACCCATACCACCGGCTGCACCGGCGCCTGGATAATTTGGATCTACATCGGGTATCATATCAGCAAGATGCATCAATCCTTTATCAAGGAATTCAATTTGATTTGGAGTTGCTCCTTTTTGTGCGGCATAGACTTGCGCTGCACCTCTAGATCCTGTTAATACATTTTTTACATCACAGGCTACGTCGATTTGAACAGTACTAACTCTAGGATCAACTAAAGATTTATCAATTGATTTAATATCATTAAGGAACCCTCCTGTAATCGGAGAATTGACTCCATTAAATTGGACACCAAGGGCTTGTGCCAATCCGGCACCACCATCATTTGTAGAACTGCCCCCAATCCCAATAACTATTCGATTTACATTTGCGTCAAGTGCAATCCGTATCAATTCACCAACGCCAGAAGTTGTAGTTTTCAACGGATTCCTTTTGCTCTCAGGTACTAATTGCAATCCGGCTGCTTGGGCAAGTTCAATTACAGCTAAATTTTTATCATGGAATAAAGCCCAACTTGCTTTTCGCGATTCTCCCAAAGGACCAGTTATGTTAGAATATTGTTTTTGTCCATTCATCGCATTTAAGAATGTGTCAACAGTTCCTTCACCACCATCTGCAATTGGACAAGCTACAATTTCCGCATTTTCTGCAATTCTTGAAATACCTCTCGCAATAGCATGAGCAGCCATAATTGCACTCATTGAATCTTTAAAACTATCTACAGCAATAACTATTTTCATAATAACACCAAGTGATTATAACTTATTTTTCTCCAACAACCGTTATACTAAATATACCAATTCCACTTTTATTATATTGCAACAATTGTTCCTCGGATAAATACTTAATAAGAATACTTTCCGGAATTGTAATAGTTTTAGTCTGCTTGATTTCTACATTTCTAAAACCGGTATTTTTAATAATTCCGATATAATCATCCTTTTGTAAAGCACCGGCAACACAACCGGCATACATTTCAGCAGACTTCTTTAATCCTTCCGGTAGATTCCCTACTAAAACAATATCGGATACACAGAAATGACCGCCTTTTTTCAAAATCCGATGAATTTCAGAAAATGATTTTTCTTTATTAGGTACAAGATTCAATACGCAATTACTGATTACAACATCTGTTGAACCTTCATCAACCGGTAAATCCTCAATTTCCCCAAGTCGGAAGTCAACATTTGAAAATCCAAGTTTATCCTTATTTTCGTTAGCTAGATCGATCATTTCTTCAGTCATGTCAATCCCA
>JAUXHY010000068.1 GCA_030621275.1 bacterium
AATAATTTAATAAAATTTGAAAATAATTATTTTTTCTTGAATAAAACTGAACCCAACGTTTGCTCAGTTCCCTTAAAAGTTCTAATGATATTTTCTCTTAATTTATAAGTTGAAAGCAAGCAGGCAAAAACAATTAGTGCTACAGCAAAATTTGAATATCCTAATAAATATACTGCAACAGGAAACAGGATTAAAATCAGGAATTCTCCTAAAATTAAATAATTAGAGATTACTGTCCCAAGTACAATCGCAATATACAATACTAAAGCGATGAAACCATTTAAACCCACCATAATTCCTAAAATTGATGCGATTCCTTTTCCCCCTTTAAATTTCATAAATATCGGATAAATATGTCCGACCATTGCCATAACCCCTGCTAATACTACTAAATCTGTATTACCATTAGTAATATATTTTACAACCCACATGGCAACCGTTGCTTTCAAAGCATCGATTAAAAATGTTGCGGCTCCAAATTTCCATCCCATCACGATTACGGCGTTAGAGGCTCCGGGATTTGACGTGCCTTCTTCTCTGATATCAATACCTTTGAATACCTTTCCTAAGATAAAAGAGGCATTAATATTTCCTAAAAGATATCCGATTATTATTGCTAAAAGTATATTCATATTCTCCTCAGTTTATTAAAATTACTGTTTGGATTGTACAATATTCTTATTAATTATGTCGTAGAAAATCTCATTGTATTTTAAATTGTCGGTGTAAAATTAACTAATATAATACAGAATGAAAAAGACTATTGAGTTAAAGGGTGTTGATTTGCAAAGTCTGCTCGGGGTAGGCGATGCACATCTAAGATTGATAGAAGATGCTTTCCCTGGGCAAGTAATAGCAAGGGGGAATAATATACTTTTAGACGGCGACGCAAAAGATATTAATACCGTGCATGATGTATTTCATGAAATGATACAGACCTTGAACCGTAAGGGTAGCTTAACAAAAAAGGATGTACAACAGTTAATACATATATCAAATGTTGAAAATGGTGTTATTAAGGAAAAAACCGAAAATGTAATTCATTATGGTAGAAAGGGTGCAATTCAATCAAGAACGGTTGGTCAAGATGAATACATAAAAAATGTTCGTGAAAACGATATAGTTTTCAGCATCGGTCCGGCGGGAACAGGTAAAACTTATATCGCAGTCGCATTTGCGGTGGCAGCATTGGAAAGCCACCAAGTTGATAAAATTGTACTGTGCCGTCCTGCAGTGGAAGCCGGTGAAAATCTCGGTTTTTTACCGGGGGATTTGCAAGAAAAAGTTGATCCATATTTAACGCCACTTTATGACGCTTTACGCGATATGTTATTGCAAACTAAACTGAAACCGTTTCTTGCTAAAAAAATAATTGAAGTTGTACCTTTAGCATATATGCGCGGACGTACACTGAATAACGCATTCTTAATTTTGGATGAAGCTCAAAATGCCACCACAATGCAAATGAAAATGTTTCTTACTCGGTTAGGAGTTAATTCAAAAGCAATTATAACCGGTGATGTAACACAGATCGATCTTCCTAGAAATGTTAATTCCGGTCTTGTTCAAGTTGCCAAAATTCTGCAAAAAATAGATGGAATCGGATTTGCTATACTAACTGAAACGGATGTAGTAAGACATCAATTGGTAAGAGAAATAATAAAAGCATACGAAAAAGAATAAATTAAATTTTCAATATAATATTTCCTGTTTCAAATCCGAATTATTAGTAATTTTCAAGTCTAAATATGAACTCAAATAGTATCTATTGAAGAGTTCATTTATGAAAATTATAATGTTGAAATATTTAAGTTACTTGAATCTACAAATCAACGAATTTCAATTCGTGTCTGCCACGAATTCCCACAAATTTATCAACTCAAAATATCATAAGGAAGATGCATGTCTAATTTAAGAGAAGTAGTTGTTGTATCCGCTAAACGTACACCGGTTGGTTCTTTTCAAGGAGTTTTATCAACAGTGCCTGCACCAAAGTTAGGTAGTATTGTTATCAAAAGTGTTTTGGATGAAACTAAAATTGATTTAAAAGAAATTGATGAAGTAATAATGGGTTGTGTACTTCCTGCCGGACATGGTCAAGCTCCGGCGCGGCAAGCGGCGTTGGGTGCCGGATTGCCCAACTCAGTTGAGTGTATGACAATTAATAAGGTATGTGGTTCGGGTATGAAATCCGCAATGTTAGCCGCTCAAGCGATTCAAGTCGGCGATGCCGATGTGATTATCGCAGGGGGTATGGAAAATATGAGTTTAGCACCATATTTACTGCCAAAAGCACGTGCCGGTTATAGAATGGGAAATGGACAATTAGTCGATTCGATGGTTAATGATGGTTTGTGGGATGTATATAATAATATTCATATGGGAAGTTGTGCTGAAATGTGTGCTGAAGACCGTAAATATTCTCGTGAAGTTCAGGACGAACTAGCAATAGAATCTTATCAACGTGCGCAAACCGCTCAGAAAAATGGTTCATTTGATGCTGAAATTATTCCGGTTGAAGTTCCGCAACGTAAAGGTGATCCACTTATTGTTAATCAAGATGAGGAACCGGGCAGGACTAATTTTGACAGGATACCAAAGCTGCGCCCGGCTTTCAAAAAAGGTGGAACAGTTACAGCTGCCAATGCATCCAAAATTAATGATGGAGCTGCGGCAATGTTGGTAATGTCTAAAGAGAAAGCGGAAGAATTAAATTTGAAACCGCTTGTAAAAATTATTGCACAAGCATCGGCAGCGCAAGCACCGGAATGGTTTACTACTGCACCAAGTAAGGCAATTGCTAAAGTATTGGAGAAAGCGTATCTAAAGGTAGAAGATATTGATTTATGGGAAATCAATGAAGCTTTTGCTCCCGTTCTAATGGCAGCAATTGATGATTTCAAAATTGATATGAATAAAGTAAATATAAATGGCGGCGCAATTGCGCTTGGACATCCAATCGGAGCTTCCGGAGCGAGGATTTTTACAACTTTATTATATGCCATGAAAAAACAAAATGCTAAAATTGGACTTGCAACATTATGCATTGGAGGCGGTGAAGCCTCCGCAGTAATTGTAGAGAGGATTTAATGGATTTTAAATTAACTGAAGAACAAGAACTTATTAAGAAAACAGCACGGGAATTTGCCATTGAGCATCTTGAGCCAGGTGTGATTGAACGCGATGATTTAGCCGTGCCGCCTCATGAACAAATAAAAATGATGGGTGAATTAGGATTTCTCGGAATGATGGTTCCTGAAGAGTGGGACGGCGCCGGAATGGATGCGGTTAGCTACGTTGTTGCAATGGAGGAAATTTCACGGATTGATGCATCTGCCGGAGTTATAATGTCTGTTAATAATTCCTTAGTATGTCAAATATTTATGGATTGGGCAAATGACGCTCAACGCAAAAAATATCTCACTAAACTTGCAACGGGTGAATATATTGGGGCATTCAGTTTAAGCGAACCGCAGTCGGGGTCAGACGCAAGCAATATGCACACATTTGCAGAAAAAGATGGAGATAGCTATATTCTGAATGGTACAAAAAATTGGATAACAAATGGTTTAACAAGTGATGTACTTATGGTAATGGTACCTACAACCAAAGGGATTGGTTATAAAGGTATATCGTGTTTTATTATTGAGGGCGGAATGGAAGGATTCTCGCGGGGTGTTAAAGAAAATAAGTTAGGAATTCGTGGTTCGGAGACCTGTGAAATTTACTTCGATAATTGCCGGGTACCGGCTGAAAATATGGTAAATGAATCTGGTCAAGGATTTCGCATTGCAATGAAAACCCTGAATGGTGGTCGGATTGGCATTGCATCACAAGCTTTAGGCATTGCACAAGCTGCTTTGGATAAGAGCGTTGCTTATGCAAAAGAACGCAAGCAGTTTGGTAAAACAATATCATCGTTTGGTGCAGTGCAATCTAAAATAGCAGTAATGGCTACAAATATAGAAGCCTCACGACTTTTAATATTACGTGCAGCAATGTTAAAAGATGAACATAAATCTTACGCTAAAGAAGCTGCGATGGCTAAACAATTTGCATCGCAAACTGCGGTAGATGCTTCTCGTGAATGCGTACAAATTCATGGTGGTTACGGTTACATGCAAGAATATGGCGTAGAAAGATTAATGCGTGATGCAAAAATAACACAAATTTATGAAGGAACTTCTGAAATACAGGAAGTTGTTATCGCTAGATCAATTATGGAGGGATAAGAAAGTGGTAAAAGAAAAACAGTTACATAATATTAATTGGGATAAACTGACCTTTAGTATTACACCAACTAGGTCAATGTATGAAGCTCATTGTGAATTAGATGGAGAGTGGGACGAAGGTAAACTTGTTCCATTTGGCAATATTAGTCTATCTCCGGCTGCCGGTGTGTTAAATTATGGTCAAGGGGTGTTCGAAGGTATGAAAGCCTATCGATCTGTGAAAAACAGAGTAGTTTTATTCCGTCCTGAAAAAAACGCATTACGTGCTGCAACATCTGCAGAACGAGTTTGTATTCCTCCCGTTCCAAAAGATCAATTTATTGCTGCTTGTGAGCAAGTTGTACGTGATAATATTGACTATATACCACCACGTGGAAAAGGAAGTTTGTATTTACGTCCTGTTATTTGGGGAACCGGTCCTGTATTAGGAGTAAGTCCTGCACCTTCATATACATTTTTAATTTACGTTTCACCTGTTGGACCATATTTTAAATCAGGAGTTAAGTGTTTAAATCTACGAATTACAAATCAATTTCATAGAGCGGCACCAAAAGGAACAGGTGGTCATAAAGTTATTGGTAATTATGCTGCATCTTTATTTCCACAGAAAATGGTAAAGAAAGCAGGATTTGATGATGCAATATATCTTAATGCAGCAAATGAAAAATATATTGAAGAAGTCGGTTCGGCAAATTTATTTGCCATAAAAGATAATGTATTGATGACACCTTCTGTAGATGGTTCCATTCTACCGGGTATTACACGTGATTCAGTTTTAACTATAGCTCGGGAAACATTACATATGGAAGTACGCGAACATAGTATTTCAATTAAAGATTTTCTTAAAGCAGATGAGGTTTTCTGTAGTGGAACAGCCGTGGTAGTTACTCCTGTAGGAAAAATCACTACAAATAATACATCTACTACAATTAATCACAATAAAATGGGACCAATAACAAAGAAAATACGAAAATTATTATTAGGAATACAAAGAGAGGAAATTGAAGATCCATTTGGATGGATTTATCCAATAAATTAGTAATCAATGAGTAGCGGCAAACATCCAAGGCATTACGGAAGGAAAGCAGTATTTCAAGCATTGTACTCCGTTCATATCTCGCATGAAAATGAAGCAAAGATATTGGATGATATTCAAGGGCGATATGTTTTTGATGAAGATACTAAAGAGTATGTTACTAATCTATTTTTTAAATCAATCGAGAATAAAAAATTTATCGTGGAAACCATTTCCAAATATCTTGAAAATTGGGAATGGTCTAGGGTAGCATTATTAGATCGATTAATATTACAAATGGCAACAGCAGAATTATTTTACATAGACGATGTTCCTCCAAAGGTAACGATTGCAGAAGCTATAGAAATAGCAAATCAATTTAGTACAAATGACAGTTCGGCCTTTGTGAATGGTATTATAGATGCTATTTATAAGGAACAAAAGGAGCTTGATAACAGTTGATTGTGAATGGTTGTTGATAATGTGGTATATAACAATTAATAATTATTTTTTAATCTAAAATATTCAATTTTAAATGAGTTTATTAACTAAAGCATTTGGAACAAAATCGGACCGTGAAATAAAATCACTTTGGCCTATTGTCAAAGAGATCAAACAGTTTGCTGAGAGCATAAAAGGCAAGTCGGATGAAGATCTTATTCAACGTACAAATGAGATGCGTTCTGAAGTAATTACCGCACGCGAAAAAATCGAGCAAGAATTATCCGGTAAAAGAATTGATAAAGATGAAGCTAAAAAGCAAATTCTTAAAGCAGAGCAAAAAAAGTTAGATGAACTTTTACCCGAAGCTTTTGCTATCGTTAAGGAGACTTGCCGTCGCTTGATGGGTCAATCTTGGCGAGTTGTAGGACAAGAAATTAAGTGGGAAATGGATCCATATGATGTACAATTAATTGGCGCAATAATATTATATCGCGGTAAAGTTGCGGAAATGAAAACGGGGGAGGGCAAAACGCTTGTAGCTACAATGCCAATGTATTTGAACGCTCTAACAGGTAGAGGAGCGCATTTAATTACCGTAAACGATTATTTGGCACAACGTGATTCTGAATGGATGGGAGAAATATACAAACGATTGGGATTATCAGTAGGTCATATACTAAACACAATGGATAATACTCAACGTCGTGCAGCATATAACTGTGATATTACATATGGTACAAATAATGAATTTGGTTTTGACTATTTACGTGATAATATGTCTTTGGCACCTGAAGATCAGGTACAACGCGGGCATGCGTTTGCAATTGTTGATGAGGTTGACAGTGTTCTAATAGATGAAGCACGAACTCCATTAATTATTTCCGGTTCAGTTGATGCTCCTGTTGATAGTTCATATAAGGATCTCAAGCCAGCAGTCCAAATGTTATATCGAAAGCAACATACACTTGTTTCTGAATTGGTTCGCGAAGCCGAAAATTTTTTAAAGGATGGTAAAGATGATGAAGCTGGGTTAAAAATTTTACAGGCGAATCGAGGTATGCCAAAACATCCGCGTTTGATGAAATTATTCCAAGAACCTGGAATGATAAAACTGATGAGAGGTGTTGAATCTAATTTTTTAAGGGATAAAAAGCTTCATGAAGTCGATGATGATCTATATTTTAGTATAGATGAAAAATCT
>JAUXHY010000202.1 GCA_030621275.1 bacterium
AATTACTCCATTGATATATAATAAATTACAAGAATATAGTAGTAATTTACAATAAGCGGATGTTGCTATTATACTTAGAATTTATTTATCCTAAAATTCTATAGTAAACCCTCCGACAGGAAATACCTTGAATTGATATATATTTTCAACCGTTCCATCAGCATTCCATTGCTTATCCCAAATATTATCACGATTAAAAACATTCTGTAGATCAAAATAGGATACTAAATTGAATTTCTTGAAATTCTTATGCCATAATATCATTATATCTAATCTATGATAGGCAATGAATCTTTCAGTATTATAATCCACTGTAGTATCCTCGTACCAACGCTGTACATTATGATCATATACTTGTGGTGAATATGGCTTACCACCTACATATCTATAGCGCGTTGAAAGCTCTAATTCATCCGATCCCAAACCGAGCACCTTGCCTATGAGGCGTACAAATCTATTTCTTTCGGATAAAGGTATAATATTTGTTCCTTTTAACGGAATTCGATATCCACCTATTACCGAACCAACGTGTTGGAAATCAAAAGTTTGTGGATAGAATTCAACTTTATCAGCTATTCTAACATCTTGATTAAAAGCACGATACCATGAGTAGGAAAATGTTCCGAAAAAGTCTTTTGCCATTTTCTTTTGCAAAAACAATTCAACACCATAAGATTTTGCAGTTCCTTCATTTACCAATTCATATCCTCTGTCAGTCGGATCAGATGTTGTCTTCCAAAGATAAACAGGAACATCTTTATATTCTTTCCAATATGCTTCGATTGTTCCTCTTGTATCATTGGAAAAGAAGTGCTCAATTCCCACTACATATTGATCATTGTATTTGCTTCTTATATTTTTATTCTCATCAGCCATCGCCAAAAGCGACATATTAGGTGTCTGAAAATGACGTCCATAAGCAAGATTTAAATTTGTCGCAGGTGATAGTAAATATGTCAACCCTAATCTCGGTGATAACCAACTAAAATTGGTGTATTCCAAATAACTAGCTCGTAAACCTATATTTAATTTAAACCTATCTGTAACCAAATATTTTAATTGGAAAAAACCTCCCAAGCGAGGAGTGGATATATTTGTAATATTTTCAGATTTATCATAAATCGATCTAACACCCGATTCTTTAAATTTAATTTTCTCCCATGAGCCATCATCCTTCTGTCTAGCATAATTCCAAACATCATTATCATCAACATATATTGAATCTTCATTGGCATTTTTTATAATAGGATAAATTTCATTTTCCCATGTATTTTTGTCAACCATTACAAATATATCTTGCGTGCCGGGATAACTATACGAATAAGTCCAAACTGTATCCGGAGCAACATCAGAATCAACATTACTACCTAATTGCTTCCAATCAATCCCGCCACTAATTTCAATTTTATTATTTAGTTTCCATAAAAAATCACCTTTGGCTTGAAAATCCTCTTCGATAATGGTCTGATCAGCATAGAACTGTTTATCGCCATTATCATCAAGTTTATAAACATCATAATCAAAATATGCTCTTGTACCCCCAACTGTAAGATTCATCAATCCATTCCGACCTAATAATTTTTTATAGGTTAATCCGTAGGCATATTGGTTTCCTTTTGCATCAACATTTTCTGCCCCTCTGCTCCAGGCACTATTTTCTCCTTCGAGATTTATAGCATCATTGCCATAAACTACATTGAACATCAATTTATCTTTTGGAGTTAAATCATACACTAATTTAGATTGAACACTCCAATATCTTGGAATTGCAGCTAATCCGGTATTAGCAATAATTAGGTCTAAATAACTTTTCTTGAAAGATGCCATATACGAACCAGCACCACTTGCTATTGGACCCTCAATGTTTAATCCAATCCCTGCCATACTCATATCTAAGTCTTGGGAATGCTTTAATCTGCTTCCTTCACGTAATGATATATCCATCACGCTCGATGCCTTATCGCCATACTTAGCAGGAAAAGCACCTGCCATAAAATCCACTCGATCAATAAACAATGTATTGATCATATTTATGGGACCGCCGCCGGAACCCAATTCTCCAAAATGATTCGGATTCGCAATTTCAATATTATCCATAATGAATAAATTCTCACCCGGAGACCCACCCCGAACTACAATTTCATTCATTTGATCTGATCCAGATACAACAGCCGGCAATGCCTGCATCATTCTTTGGATATCGTAAACACCGGCAGGATCTCTACGGATTTCATTAAGATCTACTGTCCTACTAGAAACTATTGCGTCTTTTTCTTTTTCAAAATATTCTCTCGTTACAGTAATTCCTTCTAATTCAACAACTTGTTGCACTAATTCTGCCTTAATAATTGCAGGTCTGTTAGAACTAATCCTAATATTCAGTTTTACAAGTGGTTTATACCCGATTGCGCTAAACCTCACATTATAAATTCCTGCAGGAATATCGGTAACATAGAAGTAGCCATTTAAATCCGTTGCCGCGCCAAGCGATGTTCCTTCAATTATTACATTTACTCCCGGTAATGGTTGTTGTGTTGTTTCATCCAAAACAGTTCCGTTTACGTTACCAATTTGTGCCCAACTAATTGACAAGATTGATAACAATATCAAATAATATTTATTTTTCACTATCCCTCCAAATTCAATAAGGATTCAATTTTTTTTACATATTCACCAAAACTGTTTTTACCTTTTTCAGTTATTGAATACGTTGAAACCGGTTTGCGATTTACAAATTCTTTTTTTGCCTTTATTAATGAGGCGTTCTCTAATTTCCGTAATTGGACACTTAAATTTCCATCAGTAGCTTTAATTTTGTCCCTAATAAAAATGAAAGTTGCTTCTTCGCGACTTACTAACAAAGCAATTATAGATAAGCGAATTCTTGAATGGATAAGATCATCAATCTGTTGATAATCAAATTCAGTCATTTTTAGGTCCTTTTATATATAATATCATACCCGGAATAAATTGTAACAGCATCATAAGAAGCACCATAATAAGTACGCCTACATCATTAGAACTGAAAAATAGTATTATTGCACCTATCCACCAACCATAACCAAGATATTTTATCCATTTCATCTCAACAACTTCACCGGTTACAAAATATCCGATTGCTAATAATCCTGCGATAATTCCATTACCACCTTCCACTAGATTTCCACCAACTCCACCCAAAATACCATAAATCATCATTGTAATTAATATGGACATCCACAACGTACTGGTTATACGATTTAGCTTATTATAAACTCTCTGACCGTACTGATAACGTTTATATTGCAATAATTCAAAGATCCAAGCAAATCCAAATCCAATTAACCAAATCCAATTTTCAGGAAATAAATATTTAATTGATAGACTATAATATGTTAATAATAATGATAAAATTACAATTCCACCCCAAACAACTAAGTGTATCCCGATATTATAGAAACTCTGCCGAGATTCTTGCATTATTTGTTTTATTACGGCTAAATCTTCCTGAATTTTCTTAAGTCGGAGGCCAAGCGGTCTTA
>JAUXHY010000036.1 GCA_030621275.1 bacterium
TAAAATATGTAGCTAGTCTATCCAGTAAATACAGTAGTTTATTTAATCTCTACACCGCCAAACGCAACAGTGCAATGAATGTGTACATCTTTATTGCCATTAGTGTCTGATTTTCTTCGCGACTTGCTGTCAATTCCGCCAAATATTGGTGTACCGGTTATAATTACATTCCAATCCTCGGGAACAATTATTTCCACGCCACCAAACAGAGCAGTTGCGTGTATTTTACAGCCATCAGGAGATATTTTAGCTTGCCGCATATCAAGTTCTACTCCACCAAATAGTGCCATCGTTTCGCCGCCTCTAAAATTTTGGGATGTTACAGTGTGCTCAGAACCTCCGAATACTGCGTTTGAGTGTATATATTCATCACCGGTTGTCTTCTCATTAGACAATTTCCGGTTAGTATGCCTTCCTTTAAAAATCATTGAAAGTCCAATAAAGATCAAAATTAGGGGCCATAATCTCCAAATACTGTTCCACTCGACTATATCGTGAATTGTTAATAATAATAACGCACCTATCAAGATGAAAATCAGTCCGGCAATTCTATCTTGACCTTGCAATTTTATCAATCCAATTATTATGAAGATTGCCGGCCACCAATCTGATATTATTCCGCCAAATTCCATTATATTAAAAGTATCTAAAATAAAGAAAAATCCAATTATTATTAAGGTGATCCCCACCCAATTACTTTGATTATTTTTATGTTGTGTCATTTTTACCTCCAATTAATTTTAGCCACAGAGCACACGGAGAAAGAACAAAATTTATTTTTATGTATTATGTGCTTTTTGTGGAATTTTTATCTACTCAAATCTACTAGTAGTTCTGTTTTCAATGTTCATACGATTACATATTTAAAATCCAGTTCTTTCATATTATTTTTTGCCATCTTTTGTAATGTGGCTATTAACATTGATTCTGCTGTAAGTAATACTTCAAATATTTCAGAACTGAAATTTTCAAAACTATCTATATTATCATAGATATGAAAATAGCCTGGGAAATCTATTCTACCGTGTATAAAAGCAGAACGGAATTTATACATTTTGGACAAGCGTCTTTTAAATTCTTCAATTTCTCCTAAAAAAAGTTGTCCTTTATTTGTTATTTGTTCAGAGATACCCTCTTTCCCTTTCACATAAATTGCTTCAAGACCAATCAATGTCCAAAATAATTCATTTATATATTCTGATTTTTCATATAGATATGACAAGGCATTAAAAGCTCTACTTAAATTAGACGAACTAATTTCATCTACTCCCCTTGGATTAACCTTTTTTAAATACCATTTCCAAGTTTGTTGAATCCCCAAATTTTCAAAACTTGGCCATTTTTTTTCCAATGAATATTTAAATAGTTCTTTACTATAAAAAGCGAGGTTTTTCAATTTCAAATATTGTTCTCTCTTTTTTATACACCCTATTCCGAAATGAAATCCTCCAACTCTACATATATTCAATATCATCAAAAATTCATAAAATCTTTTTTCAATTTCATCAACCAATATTTCTTCATCTAAATTTTCAGATTGTTTGGTTGAAAACCGAACATTTACACTAAACTTATAGATGATTTCTTTTCTTATATACCTTTTATTTATTTCCCAAAATGTTTTTAATTCTGAGTTTTTTCTTATTACTTCTTCAACTATCATTACAGCGCTAAGAACTTCCGGTATTTCAAGGTCAATTTTGGCTAGATTTTTCAGAGCACGCTTAGAACGTTCAAATTCCTTATGAATTTCTTCAGAGTCTCTATTAAAAGGGATAAGAAAAGATTGAAATATATCAATTTTTAAGTTCATTATTAATATTGCTAACACATTTTTTCTCTGATCTCAGATTTCTAATCCCTGATATCTAAATATAATATCTATCCTGATCTACTTCTTCGCGTAGAATTCGCAATTCTTCTACACTGGGTCCATCATTTTGTTCGATTTTACCAGGAATGATTAGTTCAAATCCGGTGTTTTCTACTACGTCATTTATTGTTATACCAGGATTCAAGGCTAATAGTTTCATACGTTTAGACTTTTTATCAAAACCCAATGTACACAAATCTGTAACAACACGATACGGACCGGTGTTCGGTGGCAATCCTGCTTCTTCTCGGGCGCCCGGCCCCGATAGATATCCGGGAGTTGTAATAAAATCAATCTTAGGCATAAATCTGCGCTTGCCGTGTTGCATTATAATAATCGTCTTCCAACAAGTTGAACCAACATCGTTTCCGCCACCCGAACCGGGAAGGCGTACCTTAGGTTTATCATGATCGCCTCCAATTATTGTGGAATTCAGATTTCCATACATATCAATTTGAGCTCCGCCTAAAAATCCGTAGTCTACAAAACCGCATTGACCGGCTTCCATAATATCACAAATTCCCGCTGCAACCAATCCTTTGTTAAAAGTCCGCATATCGCCAACAGCTAAAGGAAGTTTCTCGAGCTGAGCTCCAATTCCGCCAAACTCAAACATCGATATTAAGTTGGGTGCATGCATTTTTTGCGCAAGCGATGCCGCTAGCATCGGTATTCCCGTTCCAATAAAACAGGTTGCATTATCTTCCATCAACCTTGAGGCAATACTTATTAATAATTCATTTGGATTATATTTTGGCGCGTTCATCTTACACCTCCATCTATCCGCATTGAGTCCAATTTTTTGGTTCCAACTAAATCAAGATATTCCTTATGATTTTGTACACCATAAATCCATTTATTTAAATAGTCTTTTACTAACAATTCATCTTTACTATCAGTAGCATAATTTTTAATGTGTTGTTCATCACGTTCATACAAACAGGTCATTTCACCGGGATGTGAGCCAAACGGTGCTTCCACAACTGCATCTACTAAATAATATGGAATAATTGTACGGTCTGGTTGAGAACGAATTACATCTTCATCCACTATTTCTTCTGCAGAAATTATTAATCGCTTTGAAGCGCGCGCCATCTCAGCTGCAAACCCTGAGATGCCATCAATTTGGCAATTACCATATTTATCTGCACGATGCACATGAATAAAACCTACATCAAGTATCAGGGCGGGAAGTAAGCAAAGTTTATCTCCCGTAAATGGACATTCTACAACTTTAGCAGCGCTATATTTAAATGTGTCTGTTCCTAACATAACACGCGTAGGAATGAACGGTACGCCCATTGCCGCTGCTTTAAATCTCCAAGTCAATGCGGCATTTGACCATTCCACAACTTTCTCTATAAAACCACTTTCAACTGCTCTCCGTGCCGAATTAGATAATCCATAAACTTCAAATCCAATATAGGTCCAATCCAATTTTTTAACAACATTTGCTGCTACTAATAATTCAGATTCGTACACACCCTGACCAGCACAATTTAAATTTTTATATCCCTGCCGAACAATCTCCCGCGTGAGTGACATCGGTGCGCGGACAGTACCATAGAGCTCAATACCAATGTAGTGCCCGTCTTTTAAATATTTTGAAACTGCCTCTTGCTCAGACATCCTTTTATCAATTAAAGCTTTTGTTTTTTTGGTGCGGTTCCATTCACGAAATGCATTCATGTCGGGAGGTTGAATTAGTTCGCCAATTCCAGATGATATAACTTTCATAATTTCCTCAAAAATGTTTGGAAATTTAAACATAATCGAATTCATTTAGAACAGTAGTCACTATAAATTAAAAAATAAATTTGACTTGTTCACTTTCTTAGCATGAAATAAATTATGCCCCGTATGAAACTATCACATAAGATAACATATATATTTTTAAAAATACTTTCTTTCTGTTTGAGAATTTCTCCTCAATGGATAAAAAACCTATTATCCAATATTTTATATATTATTTTATACTATTTTATCCCAATACGGAAAAAGCAAGTATTTAATAATCTAAAATTAGCGTTTCCAGATAAATCATCGTCTTGGTACTTAAAAACAGCTAAAGATAGTTATATGTTCTTCATTTATAATTTTGTGCAGTTTCTTGCATTTCCTATATCATTTTTGAAAAGTACTGTAACAATAAAAGGGCAAAATTTATTAAATACTACTTTAGACAGGAAAAAAGGTATCATTTTTGTTTCCGGACATTTTGGAGCATGGGAATTTCTTTTTGCATGGTTGGAATACAATAAATATCCCTTTTCAGCTGTAGTTACCAAACAAGGTAATCGTGGTGCTGATAAATTTTTTCTGGAATTGCGCAGTCATTTAGGTATGAAACATATATATCGTAAATCATCTTTAGACAATATGTATGGTGTTCTCGAGCGTGGTGAAATTCTTTTCCTTGTGAGTGACCAAGACGCAAAAAAACGTGGTGTATTTATCATATATTTCAATCAACAAACCTCAACGCCCAAGGGTGCCGCACGGTTTCATCTCGAAAACGGAGCACCTATCATTTTTACAATATGTTATCAAAATAAACCTAATGATTATACAATTGAATTTCATCCACTAAAAATTGCTCCTAACGCTACAATTAAATCAATTACGCAATCGTATACATCTCTATTGGAAAAACATATTCGCCGATATCCCGAACAATACTTTTGGTGGCATCGTCGATGGAAAACAAAACCTGTCACAAAACAAGATGGTTAGATATATAAATATTGATCATCCACAAACGGTCAAATATGCGATAAATGTTTTAGAAGAAAGTGGCATAATAGTTTATCCCACAGACACGTTATATGGTTTTGGAGTTGATGCAACCAATGATGAAGCAATTGACAAAGTAAATCGCATAAAAGGGTGCTCAGGACCAATGAGCGTAATGGCTGCTGACAAAAATATGGCGATTGGGTGGACGGATATCGCAAGTAAGCAAATAGAAATAATTAAACCATATTTGGGCGGAGCACAGACATTAATTGCTCCGGTAAAACCTAATATTGTGAGTTCAAGAGTACTTGGTGAAAATGATACATTAGGAATCCGTATACCGGATAACAATTTTTGTAATGAGCTATCGTCTCAATTTGGTAAACCAATAGTCACAACAAGTGTCAATCGTACAGGTGAACAACCAATGAATGATCCTGTTCAAATTAAATCTGAGTTCAGTTCTGAAGTCGATTTATTGATTGATGGTGGAACATTGCCAAAATCTCAGGGTTCAACGATTTATATATTTAAAGATCATAAAATCACGGTTTTACGGAAATAACATGCAGCGTATTTTGGTAATAATTGCTTTACTGGTTTCATTAAACTATGGGCAAAATATCCCATTTAAGGTTGGTGAACACCTAACCTACACATTGCAATTTAATGTAATCAAAATGGGTCGTGGATATTTATCTGTGGAATCACATGATACAATATCCAACATCCAATCTTATCACGTAAGGTTCCAAGCTAAAACCAGCAAATTTGCTGATAATATTTATCGCGTACGAGACAAAATTGATATATGGTTAAATAAGACAGACCTAACCACTCTAAAGATTAACAAACAAATAAACGAAGGCGATTATCATAAAAACTATAACACGATTATCGACTACGATAAATCCATTGCCATTACAAATAACGATACAATTAATATTAACGGTAATGTTCGTGATCCTTACTCACTTCTTTATTATTTTCGTACCATTTCTTTAGACATTGGACAAATATTAGATTTTACAACTCTTGATAATAAAAAATTAACTGATTTTCAAGTAATAGTAGATGGCAAAGAAACAATTAAAACTCCAGCTGGTACATTCCCCTGCATTATTGTTAAGCCGTTCAGAGAAGGTAAAACACTTTTAAAAAATGAAGGCGATATGAAAATTTGGCTTAGCGACGATGAACTGCGTTTACCGGTTCAAATTCGAATTAAGTTAAAATTTGGTTCTATGCTTCTACAATTGAAAACTATTAATTTGTAAATAATCTGCCTATATCATTAAAAATTACTATCATCATAAGAATTAATAGAAACGCCATACCTACTTTTTGAATAGCTATTTTTACGTTCAAACTAAGCGATCTTCTGATTATTGATTCAATTCCAATTACTAAAAGATGTCCACCATCTAATCCCGGTATTGGTAAAATATTGATAACTGCCAAATTTACACTTATCATCGCCATTAAAAATAAAAGGGGAACCAATCCTGCCCTTGCAGTTTCTCCTGCCATTTGAGCAATGAATATAGGACCTCCAATGTCCTTCATATTTGCTGCGCCTGTCGCTAACATCTTTAATGTCGTACCAATTAACCCAAAAACACCCATAGTCGCTTGCCATCCTCCACCAATTGCTTGAAGAAAGTTAATCGGCTCATAAGTAACTTCTGCAGCAATACCAATTACTCCTAAAGTATCAATTTTTCCATCAACAAGAGCTGGCTGAAAAGAGGTCACTAAATCTTTTTCAATTATTACATCGTCGCGTTCAAAATGCAAATTAATTTGTGTGTTTGGAATTGAATGAATAATTTCAGTTAATTCTTGCCACGTTTCAATCGATTCACCATTAATTTCTATAATTCTATCGCCTACAAGCATACCGGCGGCTTCAGCAGGTTGTCCTTCAAATATTTGAGCAATAACAGGTTCTTCACTAATTACCGGATTACCCTGGTTGTACGCAATGCCCGTATAAATTGCTAAGGCTAATAAAACATTCATGATTACACCGGCACTCATCACCCAGGCCTGGGCTAATCGCGGCTTACTCATTAATTCATAAGGCTTATGTTCAATTTTGCTTTCAAGATTTTCGTCAATCAAGCCCGCCATTTTAACGTATCCACCTAGAGGGACTAGTGCAAAACAATATTCTGTAAACGTGCCTTTGCGTCCCGGTCTTGAGATGTGTTTTTCATAAACAGGTGCCCATACTCTTTTACTGTCATCATCTTTTGTAAAAAAGAATAGTCTAAAATCCCATCCATCAGGAACTGATGTCATGGTTATTATTCTTGGTGGGAATCCGACTGAAAATTTTTCTACTCGTACGCCAACAGAGCGTGCGGCTAAATAATGTCCCAATTCATGGACAAATACTATTACTCCAATTATGAGAGCTGTTGCTAATAATGTTATCATTTTTGTGTTATCCTAAAGATTATAATTATAAATATTATATTTAATATAGTTCCACTAGTTGTATGATTTTACATAGTCCTTTGCCCAAATAATCAAATTTTGCAAATCATTTAAGTCAGGATTTTCCATCCATTCATGTTTCTCACATGCACCCTTTATAATTTTTGGTATGTCTGTAAATAATATTTCGTTTTTTAAAAATCGATATACCGCAAATTCATTTGCTACATTCAAAACAGCCGGAGTTGTTCCCAATTGACGTAGACTTTCAAATGCTAATCCCATACAAGGGAATCTTTCATAATCGGGCATTTCAAATGTTATTTCTTTTAGCTTAATAAAATCTAATCGCTCCCAATCAGTCTCAATATGACGAGGGTATGTTAAGGCATACTGTATAGGGATTTTCATGTCGGGAACACCAAGTTGAGCTTTCACCGAACCATCTTTCATTTCTATCATAGAGTGGATAATTGACTGTGGATGAATTACTACATCAATATGGTCAATTGGAATGTCAAATAACCAATATGCTTCAATAAGTTCAAGCCCTTTGTTTATCATTGTAGCTGAATCGATTGTTATCTTATTGCCCATTTCCCAATTTGGATGATTGAGTGCTTCTTGTGGTGTAATTTCTGCAAAAGTGTTAATATCGCGAGTACGGAAAGGTCCACCGCTACCAGTTAAAATAATTTTTTGGACATCTTCCTTGTTTTCACCTTGCAGACACTGCCAAATGGCAGAGTGTTCACTATCAACCGGAAATATTTTAGCGCCACTTTTTTCTTGAATTTGTTTTACAAGACTCCCCGCCATAACCAAACTTTCTTTATTGCTTAGAGCAACATCCACGCCTAATTCCAAAGCTAATAGCGTTGGTTCCATTCCCGCCGTCCCCATAAGTGCGTTTAACACTAAATCTATATCATTTCTTTTCGCAAGTTCTAACAATCCTTCGCGACCAACTAAAACTTCAATATCTTCTTTTCTTAATTTATCCTCGACAATTTGACCTGATTCTGAATCAACTATATTCACAGCTAGTGGTCGATATTTTAAAGCCTGTTCAATTAATAAGTCGTGATTCGAATTGGCTGTAAGGTTTATGACTTGAAAATCATCCTGTATATTATCTACAACCTTAAGAGCATTTTGTCCAATGGAACCGGTGGATCCAAGTATGGATAATTTGCGCGTCATTACTTAAAAACTCCCGATATTTCTATACTAATAACTACCACCTCGGAATTTACTTGCAAGATAGGTATAATAGTAATTCTTCCATTTGTAAATTGTGCTCCCAATAATAAATGATTAGCATTACCTTTTATTATTCTGGGAATTGAATCTAAATCTTTAATTAATATTTTTGTATTATAAGTGTTAAGTCCTAAGCCGACAAATATCGGGACAGAACCAAGTTCAAATTCCTTAATAATCGCTGCGTCTATGGAACGATTTTTCAAATCATCCGGTCCTTGTAATTTTGAAAACAATACGGAAAACCGCCAATTGTTTTTTTCTTTATCTG
>JAUXHY010000181.1 GCA_030621275.1 bacterium
GGTCGAAAACCCTCACTTTGAGATTACACTTAAGGAAGTGTTGAAACAAGATCCTGACTTAGGTGATTTACAAATTGGAGATCCCTTTGTTGAAGTAATTGATCCAAGGATATTTAGCCGTAGAATTATTGCTCATGCCAAACAATTCTTTTCTCAAAGAATTGTCGATGTAGAGCGTAAGTATATTTATGAAGATTATGCTAATCGTGTAGGTGAAATTATTATCGGTGTAGTTCATCAAGTTCAACGTGATAACATTTATGTTAATATTGATCATGCGGAATTAAGGATGCCGCGTTGGGAGCAAATTCCAACTGAAAGATTCCGCCGGGGCGATACAACTCGAGCAGTAATTAAGTCTGTTGAGGTTACAGCTAAAGGTCCCGATATAATTATTTCGCGTTCTGATAACCATTTTTTATTCAAATTGTTTGAAATGGAAGTTCCTGAAATTGAAGACGGAATAATTGAAATCACAAAAATATCTAGGCATCCCGGTGAACGTGCAAAAATTATCGTGCATTCACACGATAGACGTATTGATGCTGTGGGTGCTTGTGTTGGAATGAGGGGAAGTCGTATTCAAGCAATTGTTCGTGAATTAAATAACGAGAAAATCGATATTGTTAACTTTAGTGAAAAACCTGAAGTTCTGATTACACGTGCATTATCACCTGCAAAACCAATTGAATTACATATTGATGATGATAGAAAATATTGTGTTGCAATCTTTGATAAAGACGAATTAGAAACAGCTATTGGCAAAGGTGGTGTTAATATCAATTTAGCTTCACAACTTACTGAATACCGAATTGATGCTTACAGTCCAACAGAATATGAAACTTTCCTTAAAAATCAAGAAACTACTTTAAAAAGTATACCAAAATTTCCAAAAGATGCACTTCAAGGTTTATCGGAAATCTATATCAATAATGTTGCGACATTATTAGCTTCAAATGAACAAAAATTGCTTACCGCTGATGGCATAACGGAAGATAGTTTAGAGGAAATTTATAATCTTGTCCAATCTTTTTTAGAGATTGATAAAGAACCTGCTAATTCTGAAAATACTGAGGATGATTTAACTGAAGAAATTAAGGAATAAAAAAGTAGGATAATAATAATTAATGGCTAATCGACCACTTAGAATTTTCCAAATCGCTAAAGAGTTAAATATCTCACATACTGAAATTTTATCCTTTTTAAAGAATAAAGGTATAGATGTTGCAAGCCACATGTCTCCGATTGATGAAAATACGCATCAGCTAATTTTAGCGGAATTTGCAAAAGATAAAGCCAATATAGATAGATATCGTAAAGATCAGGTTAGACGGGAAATACAAGATACAAGAATTCAGGAGAGACAGGCTACAGATAAAAAATTAAAGTTATTATCTCTTGATGACCAAAGGAAATTAGAACAACAAGAAGATATCAAAGCTAAAGAAGCAGAGCTAGCCAAGAAGAAAAAGATTGCAGAAGAAAAGAAAAAAGCCGAAGCCGAAAAACTAAAAATTGAAGAAAAAAAGAAAGAAACTGAAAAGATAAAGGTTGAAGATAAAGCCCCTATTAAAGATTTAAAAATTACGTCTAATGAGAAACAATCAAAAGTCATTGACGAGGAAACAAAAGTATCTATAACTGTTGATGACTCAAAAGATAAATTATTAAAAAAACATAAACTTCGAAAAATTACTCTTTCCGAAATAGATCCACGAAGTAGTTCTGTTTCTAAAAAGGATCATAAAAGTGAAAAAGAAGGCACTAGTGCAGCATCTCAAAAAACAAAAGATCGAGTTCGTCAAACTTTAGCAAAAATAGATACGCGCAAAAGGAAAAAATCATATAAAAAAGATCGTGATGGCTCTGATGCTTCACAATCGTCAGAAGATGTAAATAATGTAAAAATTGCAGAGTTTTCAAGTATTGATGAATTATCAAATATATTTAATGTACCATCAGGAGATATTATCAAAACATGTTTTGGTTTAGGCATGATGGCGACTATAAACCAAAGGTTGGAATGGGATGTAATCGAATTGCTTGCGGAAGAATTTGGTTTTAACGCGGAGCAAGAGACTACAGATGGTGGTGATTTATTTTCATTTGAAGCTTCAGAAGATGATTTGGATAAGGCGGTTCCTAGGGCACCTGTAGTTACTGTGATGGGTCATGTTGATCACGGTAAAACATCCATTTTGGACTATATTCGCCATGAAAATGTTGTAGCGGGAGAATCAGGAGGTATTACTCAACATATTGGTGCGTACAAAGTTGAAATTGAAGGTGGAAAAACAATTACTTTTATCGATACTCCCGGTCACGCTGCATTTACAGCAATGCGTGCAAGAGGAGCACAAATTACAGATATTGTAATTCTCGTAGTAGCTGCTGATGACGCAGTGATGCCACAAACAATTGAAGCAATTGACCATGCTAAAGCAGCAGGCGCTCCATTGGTCGTTGCTATAAACAAAATTGACAAGCCCGGGTCAGATGTTGATCGTGTTAAACGGCAACTGTCAGATCATAATGTGTTAGTTGAAGATTGGGGTGGTAAAGTACAAAGTATTCCTACTTCTGCAATAAATGGTGATGGAATAGATGATTTATTATCTGCCATTATCCTTGAAGCTGAAATGCTTGAACTAAAAGCCAATAGAGATTGTCTCTCAAAGGGTACAGTAATTGATTCTAAACTTGATAAAGGTTATGGTCCAATTGCTACAGTTCTAATTCAAAAAGGAACTCTCAGTATTGGTGAACCATTTTTATGTAATAATTATCCCGGGAAAGTTCGTGCTATTATGAATGAACGTGGAAAAAGAATTAAAAAAGCTTTCCCTTCAGATGCCGTTCAAATATTAGGTTTTGATAAAGTACCTCAAGCAGCAGATGTATTTGTCGCGTTAGAAAATGAACGCGAATTAAAACGTATCGCAAGCGAAAGGCAACGTCGTCGTCGTGAGATTGAACAAAAGAAAATTGTTGCTCATACTTTAGATACCATGTCAATGATGATTAAAGAGGGCAGTATGAGAGAATTACCACTAATTATCAAAGGTGATGTTGATGGATCTATCGAAGCTCTTTCGGAAACGTTAATGAAACTAAATACTGGTGAAGTTGGTATTAATGTAATACATAAATCTGTTGGTATGATTTCGGAATCCGATGTATTGCTTGCTGAGGCTTCTAAAGCCGTAATAGTTGGTTTTAATGTTCAAGTAGGTTCTAACGCCAAGCTTGAAGCAAAACGATCCGGTGTTGAAATTAGAACATATAGTATTATATACAAAGTCGTTGAAGAAATAAAGCTAACATTAGAAGGCCTGTTGGAACCTGATCAAAAAGAGGAAATCATTGGAAAAGCTATTGTATTAACTCAATTTAAAATTCCAAAAATCGGTTTCATTGCAGGTGCAAAAGTGGAAGAAGGAATTATTAAGCGTAATGCAATAGCTCGACTAATACGTGATGATGAAATCCTATATGATAAACGAGCAGTAACATCGCTAAAGCGATTTAAGGATGATGCAAAGGAAGTAAAGGAAGGTCTAGAGTGCGGTATCGGTTTAGAGGACGTAAAAAAATATAATGAGAATGATATTATAGAAGTATATGAAATCATTAAAGTTAAACGGACACTTGAATAATCTTGAGAACAGAAAAGCCGTACAAACGTACTGAAAGAATAGAACACCAAATTTTAGAGATATTTGGTGAAATAGTAACAAAACATATTAATTTGTCACATCTTGGATTTGTTACCTTTACTAAAGCGCAAATCAC
>JAUXHY010000097.1 GCA_030621275.1 bacterium
TAGATAAAATGCAATTATAAATAAGGCTACATTAGGAGTCCACATTCCAACCACCGGGGAAACTAAATTTCGATCAGCCATTTCTTCGCCGCCAATTAATAATAAATAATAAATTAAGAAAAATCCGAAGCTTAAACTCATCCCTACTACAAAACCACCTTTGCGAGCTAAAACTCCTAATGGCGCACCCAATAAAACAAACAAAATACAAGCAACCGGTAAAGAGAATTTTTTATGAATTTCAACACTGTATTTATTGATACTTTTCTGATAACTATTCAACAAATTGAATTCATTGGTCATTTGTCGTTCCAACGTTTTAATTTTGCGCGATATGATGTTAAACTGTGTTTGAGATAGTGATGTATCCTGTTCAACATCTAGTTGATAATCGGACAAATCCAATAATGTCTTTTTCAGTGTTTTTGGAACAACAGAATCACCCATAGTTTTGAAATAATTATTACCCATGCGTTTCCAAACACTATTAACCCTATTTTGGTAGCTTTGTTTCCTCTCAAACATCATAGGAATTGTCATTTCTCTATCTGTACGGTTAGATGTATCGCGCCGCATTAATAAAAGGTCATCAACCGGTATATTTATTTTGTGTTTCGAAAATTGAATACGGCGATATTCGCCAAAGTCTCTAATATCCAATTCATGTATTTCACCGTCATAAAGTGTAAGGATTAGTTCGTTGCCAACTGTATTGAGTTCACCGGTTTTTGAATAGATACTGGTTTGTTTGTCACGACTGTTTTTGCTAAAAATTCGTACATCTTCCATAATCTCGCCGGTTTTACCGCCGATAATCATGCCGTAGTTCGGTAGATCACCGATAAAATGTCCGGGGTCAATGCTCATGACTGGTCTTTTACGATATATGTCCCCTGATAAAATTCTAGCTTTAAAATTCATTTCGGGTAGAACAAAATTGTTGAAATAAAGCAGAAATAAGCATATAATTGTTCCCAAAATTAGACCTGGTCTAATAATCTTTAGGAAACTGATTCCGGCTGCTCTCATAGCTGTAATTTCATTGTCCTCAGATAATCTACCAAAAGTCATTAGTGAAGCAATTAATACAGCCATCGGTACAGCTAAAGCGACAATCCAAGCTAAGTTTAGAAATAAATATTCAAGTATTATAAATGTATCAATACCCTTGCCAAGGAATCGATCAATAGCACGCAGTAGGAATTGCACGAATAGGATAAATATTATTACCAATAATGAGAAGATGAATGGCGAAAGCATTTCTTTGATAATATATCGGCGTAGTAAGCGCATAGTGAAAGTTACAATTCGTGAACTGATTTGAAAAAGCTATTTGATAGAGCTTTAAGGATGTTTTTAATTATTATAAGTTCAACTTGATTAGAAGAAAAATCACATTTAATTTTCGCCGCTCATTTTAGAGCCGAATGGTGGGAGTAGCTCAGCTGGTTAGAGCTCCTGGTTGTGGTCCAGGTGGTCGTGGGTTCGAGTCCCATCTCTCACCCGCCATTTTTCGGGGTGTAGCGCAGCCCGGTTAGCGCACCTGCTTTGGGAGCAGGGGGTCGGAGGTTCGAATCCTCTCACCCCGACATTGAAATCCTTCTCAACAAATACAATTTGTCGAGAAGGATTTTGTTTTATACACAATCAATCTTTTTATAATCACTTAGTCAAATAATACCACATTATGGATATGGTTTGTATGGATATGCCCCCATCCTCAAAATATTATTTAGAATTATTATTAAAATTACTGTAAAAGCTTTAACTAAATTATTTGTTAAATTTAAACTATAAATTCTTCATTATATAAATAGAGTAAAAGTATGATTCTATCAAAGTTTAGATTTAATTCATTCATTCTATTACTAATTATATTAATTCCATATGCAGTTAAAAGCCAAATTGTTGATGGTATTAATAATTCCACAGAAAAGCTTGATATTGAGTTACTAGGAATTAATCTTGGCTGTAGCTTTAATGAAATTGAAGTTGTATTAGAGAACTCACCGAACAAAATCAATTTTCTCAAAATGGAGTTGATTGAAGGTATGGATACATATGTATACACTGGTAATCATCGATTAAATACAGCAACTGGCACTTCTTTTTCTTTTTGGGAAGGGAAGTTGCACTCCCTTTCAGTTATTTTTTTAACGGATGAAGCTGAGGATATTTACGAAGCACTTAAGATGAAATTGGAAGCAAAATATGGTAAAATGAAAGATGAATTAACATTTTCAGGTAAAAGTTGTACTGGTCTTTTTGAAGGAATGATGGTAGGACTGGTTTTAAATACTAGTTCATTTGAAACAGACCAACTTTTGCTTATAGGGATGCATACTGGAATCTCAGAAGCTAAGACGAAAAAAGAAATTGAGGATAAAGCTAATAGTTTGGGAGATTTGTAACTACTTAGAATATCGATGAGGAGGATAGATTTTTTTCAATCTTGTAATTGTAAGCCCGATATATAGTAAAATTTATGTCATAATTTCTGCTTATGAATAACCTCATTGAAGCAATGATTCGTGGACACGCTATTTCTTCAAAATTGGTAGTTAACTTTAGAATATTACGATTAATAGAGTTTTGTTATTGTATAGCTTGTGCCACCCCCTGTTTGGGCATATGTTAATGTTCCAACATTTCCAAATGCGTAAGTCCATACACCTGTGCCGTTATCTGACCAATCTTTAATTGCACCCTCTACAATCATGTTTGCAATCGTAACTGTAGCAGGACCGGGATAAGTATAAGTTCCGTTTGTTGCTAATTGATCAGAAGCCCACATATTGATAGCATTTCTTAATATTCCTTCAACTGCATCCATATTTGCTTGGTTAGCATCATTAGTTACAGACGCAAACGCTGGGAGAGTAAATGCAGCTAATATTCCGATAATCGAAATAACTATAATTAGTTCTATTAAAGTAAAACCTTGTTCATTTCTCATGTTTATCCCTCGAATAATTTTGGATTGTTAATGTATAATTGAATTATGATAGTTATATGAAGTTAACTTATTAATAGTGCTGAACTTTGGCTTATGAGGAACAGAGTACCCGTTTTTTGTAAACCACTCTGTGAATTTTCTTTGGAGTTCATTTGGACCCCATAACTTTGCAATTTCAACATTTGCTGCATAAATATCTGTTTGGGATAACTCCTCTATATAATCCATAAGTTTTTTATACTCAATACAAAATCTTGAAAATTCAGCCTCATTAATATTAAATAATAAGTTCTTAATACCAATTTTATTCAAAGCTGATAATACTTCTTCTTGATTTATATTTATTGTATATGATTTTAATTGAGAGGTATCTACATCTATTTCAGCTGTGTAATAAGAGAAGGTCAATGTTCCCTGTATTAATTTTTTCAAATCATTATATAGTCTAGAGTTAATCATTAGATCATGAGAGTACATTTTGGATAGTTTGTTCTATCTCAGCACCTGTAAATGGTTTAGAAATATAACCATTAGCCCCCATCCTCATTACTTGAGCTTTAATTTCTGTTTTAGGATAAGCAGTTATAAAAATAACCGGTATGTTTCTTGTCGTATCTAATTGAAGTAATTTTTCAAACGTACGTATTCCGCCTCTATGCGGTAACATAATGTCCAATAATATTAAATCAGGGATCTCTCGTTTTGCAATTTCCACACAATCCATTCCATTATTAGCAACAAATACTTCATACCCTTTAGTCATCAATCTCATTGAAATGAGTTTTACAATGTGCGGTTCGTCATCAACTATTAATATTTTTTTCTTCATTTCGTCCTCAATATCTAAATTCTCCTGCTTCAAGTGTCGTAGCAATAGTTTGTTCAAAATCAACACTGATAAAAGGCTTGGATATACAACTCTTAGCACCCATCTTCAATAATTGAGTCATAATTTCTGTTTTAGGATAAGCAGTCATAAAAATAACTGGTATGTTTCTTGTCGTATCTAATTGAAGTAATTTTTCAAATGCTCCAATTCCATCACATTTGGGCATTTTAATATCCATTAGAATTAAATTCGGTACTTCTTTATAGGCAATCTTTACACACTCTAATCCATCATAAGCTTTTAATACTTCATAGTTTTTGGTTTGTAGCCGTAATGACAAGAGCCTAACAATTGATGCATCGTCATCAACTATTAATATTTTTTTCTTCATTTATCCCCCGATATATGTCAAATTATTATAGAACTTCCTCTTAAATATATACAGCAAAAACTATGCCAGGTGTATAAGTTGTTGTAATAATTAAATATAGCGTTTTTTATTTTTTAAATATTGATTTCAATTTAATACAATATGTTCTATTCTGATACATTTTTGGGATACACTTTATTTAAATTGTGGTATCACTTGATGATAAAAAGCTTTAAGAGTAATAGTGTTCTAAGCTGTTGCTAACAGGCCTGAATCTTCTCACCCCGACATTCAAATCCTTCTCTATAATCATATTTTATAGAGAAGGATTTGTTATTTTGAAATAATTGTTGAATTAAATCAAACCAAATATTAAGACTATTAATAGTCCGTCTACAATTACTCCGGCAATTATTACTTCAAATAAACTGAAGCCTCTTCCATTTCTTCTTCTTTTTGTTTTCATTTGTAACCTCTTAACTAATGTTGCCTTGGTAAGACAATATGCTAGATTAAATCATTTGATAGTATCTACGAATTATTATTTTTAGGAATGGCGTATCCATTTTTTGTAAACCATTCGGCGAATTTTCTTTGGAGTTCATTTGGACCCCATAACTTGGCAAAGGCAATATTTGCAGCAGATAAATCTGTTTGAGACAATTCCTCAACATAATTTTTATATTCTTTAATCTCTTTTAAAAATCTTACAAATTCAGCCTCGTTAATATTAAATAATAAACTCTTAATACCGATATTATCTATAGTTGTCAATACCTCTTGCTGATTTATTGTTTTTGTAAATGATTTTAAATCAACAGCATTTCCGTCCATTTCAGCTGTGTAATAATAGAAATTCAATATTCCTTGTAGTATTTCTTTTAAATCATAATATAATCTAGAATCAATCATTAATTATCCAAGAGTCATGGCAATAGTTTGTTCAAAATCTTTACTAACAAATGGTTTGGCTATACAACCCTTGGCTCCCATTTTTAGTACTTGATTTTCGATTGCTAATTTGGGATAAGAAGCAGTCATAAATATAACAGGTATTCCTTTTGTTATATTTAATTGAATTAATTTTTCGAATGCTCCAATCCCTCCACCATGAGGCATTTTAACATCCATTAATATTAGATCTGGTATCTCTTTAACTGCCATTTCAACACCTTTCACTCCATCGTGAGCTACAAACACTTCATAGCCTTTTGCCTCTAACCGTATTGACAAGAGTCTTACAATGCCAGGTTCATCATCAACTATTAATATTTTTTTCTTCATTCCGTCTCCTATTCATTAAATTATTTTAAAACTTCCACTGTAGATACACATATCAATAATTGTGCCAACCTTATATATTATTGTTTTAATTGTGTTTAATGATCTTTAACTACTCGATATAATTATCAGTTTAATACAAAATGTTCCAAATTGGTACACTTAATCTGGACATTAGCATCCATTCTGTATGATTTAAAACCGATAGTTTTTGTTTATATACCTATTTTGCAATACTTCTTAATAAATTGATTTTGTTGAGATGTATTTTGGTAATAATTACAAAACATATTATTAA
>JAUXHY010000146.1 GCA_030621275.1 bacterium
TGTTGGAAGATATTGCAGCACTTACTGGTGCTACAGTAGTATCTGAAGAACAGGGATATAAATTAGAGAATGCAACATTAGATTATCTTGGGACTTGTAAGCGCATAGTTTCTGATAAAGATGACACAACTATTGTCGGTGGCAGTGGAGAAATCAAAACAATAAAAGCCCGTATTAATGAAATTAAAGTGCAGATTGATAAAACTTCGTCTGATTACGATCGTGAGAAATTACAGGAACGTTTAGCAAAACTTTCCGGTGGTGTAGCTGTGTTGTATGCCGGTGCTCCAACCGAAGCTGAAATGAAGGAAAAGAAAGCCCGTATAGAGGATGCACTACACGCTACTCGTGCCGCTGTTGAAGAAGGTATTGTTCCCGGTGGCGGAGTTGCTCTTTTAAGATGTATTAAAGGTTTGGATGACGTTAAAGTATCTGAAAATCAGATGGTTGGTGTTAACATTATGCGTCGTGCTTTGGAAGAACCGATTCGTCAAATTGTTGCCAATGCAGGTGCGGAACCTTCGATTGTCGTCGATAAAGTTGCTAATGGTAAAGGTGATTTTGGTTATGATGCGCGATTAAATGAATATGTAAATATGTTTAAATCCGGTATTATTGACCCAACTAAAGTTGCTCGCGTAGCTGTAGAGAATGCTGCATCAATTGCAGGATTATTATTGACTACAGAAGCTGCAGTAACAGAAGTACCTGAGAAAGATGTACCTATGCCTCCAATGGATCCAGGAATGGGTGGAATGGGCGGAATGATGTAATCGAATAAGTGTCGATTTTTGAAAAGCCCATATCATAATGATAAGGGCTTTTCTTTTTATTAGCATTTCTTGACTAAACTTAACACAATGCGGTAAATTTATTACTTATGGATGTAATACGATTAAAGAATATGGTATTTTACGGTTATCATGGTGTGAGTGAATCCGAGAAATCACTGGGTGGCAAATTTGAAGTTGACTTAGATCTGTATAGAGATTTAAGAAAAGCCGGTCAATCTGATGACTTGAATGAAACCCTTAATTATGAGAAAGTATATAAAACAGTTCATAATTGTACTAAAAGGAATAAGTATTATTTAATTGAAACACTTGCTGATCGTATCGCAAAATCGGTTTTGCGAAAATACCGAACAGATAAAGTAATTGTAAGGGTGAGGAAACCACATGCACCTGTGAAAGGTGTTTTAGATACGGTTGAAGTTGAAATAATACGCACCAAGGATGATTATGAGTGATAAAGCATATTTGTCTTTAGGTTCAAATATCGGTGATAGAGAAGCTAATTTAGCCGGGGCAATTACGATACTAGGAGAATATCCTGAAAACGACAATTTAAGAAGTGCATCATTTTATAGTTCTGAACCTTTATTTAATACTGATCAACCAGAATTTCTAAATACTGTAGTTGAAATAAATACGACTTTCGCACCATTTAACTTTTTAGATGAGATTAAAAATATTGAGAAACTATTAGGACGTCCAAGCGGACATAAGAAAAATGCTCCAAGAACAATTGATATTGACATATTAACTTTTGGGGATTCATTCTTAGAAACAGAAGAATTAACTATACCGCATCCCGGTATTCCATATAGGCGATTTGTCCTTGTTCCATTTAACGAATTAGCCCCAAATTATATTGTTCCTGGTTGGAATATCACAATTAAAGAACTGCTAAGTCGTTGTACCGATAAATCAAAAGTATTAAAACACATAATAGAATCAAACGCATGAGAAACTTATATTATATTGCCATTGAAGGACCAATAGGAGTCGGCAAAACAAGTTTAGTTAAACTTTTAGGTGAAAAATTAAGTGCACGAACAATATTAGAACAATTCGAGGAAAACCCATTTTTGGCCGATTTTTATGATGACCCCGAGAGATTTGCTTTTCAAACACAACTGTATTTTTTATTGCAAAGATACCAACAACAGCAAGAATTAAGACAAGTTGATATTTTCCATAATTTACTCATAACCGATTATATGTTTGTCAAAGATAGATTATTTGCATCATTAAATTTGAATGAGAAGGAAATGCCATTATATGAAACTGTGGCAACTTTATTAGAACGTAATATAATCAACCCGGATTTAGTTATTTATTTACAAGCAGATACAGATACATTAATGAAAAATATTCATAAGCGAAAAAGATCATTTGAGAAAAATGTGTCTCGCGATTATATAGATGCTCTAAATCAAGTTTATAACGAATATTTCTTTAGATACCAAGATACACCTTTGTTGATTATCAATACAAATAATATTGATTTTGTAAACAATAAAAAGGATTTAGAGGAAATTATTAATGTGGTGCGCAAACCGATTACTGGCACCAAATTCTTTAATCCTGCTACAGGATTTTAATTATGTTAAAATTAATTATAGTAGCAATATTAGCTTATTTGGGATATTCGTTTTACCTTAGATATAATACTCTAAGTAAAATCAATAAACCGACTGGTAAGAAAACCTCGAAGAATAAATATTCTAAGATGAATATTAAAGACGCTGAGTTTAAGGATATCGACGATAAATGATTACATTTTTTAATTGTAAACAATAGTTTGTAATTGTGAAGGCGGTTAGAATACATCAGCATGGGGGAATAGATGTATTAAAATATGATAATATTCCTATTCCTGACATTAAGCAAAACCAATGTTTAGTTAAAATAAAGGCTGCTGCGTTAAATCATTTGGATATTTGGGTTAGAAAGGGAATTCCTGGTGTTCCGCTTCCGATGATTATGGGGAGTGATGGAGCGGGAATTGTTGAACAGATCGGTAATAAAATATTAGATTTTTCAAAGGGGGATAAAGTATTAATTCAGCCGCTTACCTATTGCAGTAAATGTCGATGGTGCAAGCAGAATAAAGAGAATTATTGTGAAAAGTGGGGTATCTATGGTGAGAATCAAGATGGAACACAATGTGAGTATATGGCAATTAATGCAGATCATTTGCGAATTATCCCTGAAGGCATGAGTTTTGAGGAAGCTGCCGCATTCCCACTTGTGGCTGAAACTGCTTATACAATGCTCATTGATAGAGCCAATATTCAACCGGGAGAAACAGTATTTGTTTGGGGAGCTTCGTCCGGAGTTGGAAGCATGGCAGTTCAAATCGCTAAAGCGATGAGATGTAAAGTAATGACAGCTGTTGGTAATACTAAAAAAGTTGATTCTGCTGAAAAACTTGGAGCTGATATAGTTGTTAATTATAAAAAAGATGATATTGTTAAAGTAGTGAAAGAATATACAGATCATCAAGGTGTGGACGTTGTTGTTGAGCATGTTGGAACAAAGACCTGGGAAATAAGTTTACGGATATTGGGTAAGGGGGGAAGAATTGTAACTTGTGGTGCAACCACCGGTTCCGAAGCAAAATTTGACATTAGACGTTTGTTTTATAAACAACTGTCAATACTTGGTTCAACTATGGGCAATGTAGAATCGCTTGATAGAACGTTAAATATGTATAGAAATGGTGATATCAAACCAATCGTTGACAAATGTTTTAAAATGTCAGAAATACATAAGGCTCATGAATATTTAGAAAACGGTAATCAAATTGGTAAGGTAATCGTAACTCCAAATTAAACTATGAAAAGACTAGTATTTATTATTATTGTAATATCTTTAGGATATGGACAGATAAGCAGCGCCAAACATGGTGGAGGTTTGAATGTTGGTGACCGTGGTGCCGGAATATTTTACCATCATAATATTAAAAGTTATAATTATTTTAAAATGGGAGCGACTATCAGATGGTTTGACATTAGACCACCTGAAGAAATTCCATCGTATAACTATTATACTGGTCAATATGAAAATAAAAATACTATCAGCTTGGCGATTTTTCCACTATTTGGAACTATAAATTTCTATCCATTCGAAGGAAAAATTGCAAATAATTTTTCTCCATATATATCTGCAAAACTTGGTCCTGTACTAGTTATAGATGCAGATGCAAACATTAAGTCATTTTCTGAAAGATGGTTCAATGCTGATAGTAAATTTACTTATGGAGGAAATATTGGAATAGGAGTAGAATTTCGTCAGCCGGGTAAATTCCACTATTCAGTTGAGTTTAGTTATGATCTAATTCCGTTAAGTAGTGTTATTGGTAATTATAGCAATTTAAACGGAACAGTGCTATCATTCTCAATTCATCGATAGAAATAATGCCGGATAAAATATATTTCTTTGTTGATCCGGAAAAAGTATTAGATAATAAGTTTTTCTTAAACGAACAAGAGTCACATCATTTAATAAAAGTCCTAAGAAAGCCGGTTGGAACTGAAATATGGCTAATTGATGGAATTGGAAATGTGTATTTAGGGACAGTGCAAAATATTCAAAATGATGCTGTTAGCGGACAAATTCTTAAAGTGTTTCCAAAATGCGGAGAAAATAAAATTCAGATTAGCTTAGGTATTGGAATACTTAAGAAAGATAAAATGAATTTTGTAGTAGAAAAAGCAACTGAATGTGGAGTAAATAAAATTATTCCATTGGTATTAGATAAATGCATCAAACGTGATATTAACATTGACCGTTTAATAAAAATATCGAAATCAGCTGTTAAACAGTGTGGAAGGAGTGTAATCCCCAGTATTTCAAAACCCAC
>JAUXHY010000261.1 GCA_030621275.1 bacterium
ATTCTAAGCGTTCCGTCTCCCAATTCTATATAATCCATACTGATCAAATTATTTTCGCCAATACTATAAGTTTCCTCATCAACAATTGAATTATTATGAATTATTATCAATTCTTTTAATGCTGAATTTTCATCTATCGGATTATAATGATATGTGAGTAATCCCTTTTCCCATTTTTCTTTTATTATTCTCCCTCCCGATTCAGCTTTGAATTCAGTCAGTTCCAAAATTGAATTCCATCCACCAATATTATTCGATATAAAAACCGGATTGGCAGGATCAATTAATTCAACTCCATCTACTACATATTTATATTCATGTCTTTGCGGTTTTAAATACACTTTTCGCTCATAAATTCCGTCATTGTCTTCATCAAAAAGTGGTAAGGCAGTCCGCGACCAATCATTGAATTGCCCCATGACTACAATATTTGATTCTGTACCTTCAGATTTAAAAGTGAATAAATGCTCCACCATTGGATTTACTCTCAACAGTAAACTGAATTGCTCATCATTTACTTGTACAGGAAGCGTTACGAGGGGCGCATCGCCATTGGCGGTAAGTTTTAATAATTTTAATTCAGCTAAATACTCTGCAATTACTCCATCAGTTTTACCGATTGAAATATTTTCTAAATCCGATATATATTTTGTTAAATCAATTGTCTTTTCGATTCCGGATTGAAGTATAATCGTTTGAAAATTTGACATAGTTGGAATATCATTCTTCATACATCCAATAAAAATTATTAACATAATTATATAAATTGTTTTTCTCATATTTCTTTTCCAAATAATGCAATAATTTAGCCACTTGAATATTCACAAAGCATAATAAATAAAATGGTAATCTATGAAAAAAATAATATTTTCCATGATTCTTCTACTCTTGGGGTGTCAAAATATGAGTGATCAAATTCTTTCCTATGGCGCTTTTGTCAAAAGCGATGGCGTTGAATTCAAACTGTATGCGCCAAAATCCGATAAAGTTTTTTTAGTGATATTTGATAATGCCGAAGATAATTCCGGGAACGAGTTCCCGATGATAAAAGACGCCAATGGCGATTGGAATTTCACGCTTCCCGATGCCGGCTACGGTACACTTTACGGCTACCGGTTAGAAGGTACTGCTAACGATTCATCAGTAATAATTGCTGATCCATATTCTAAAGCTGCTGTAACGCAGAATAGTTATCGGCATATTGCAAAATCACTAGTTGTTGATACCGAATATAATTGGGATGATGACGATTGGATAAAAATCGATCCGCGAGATTTAATAATATATGAAATGCATTTACGAGATATGACCGTTCACCCTACTTCGGGTTCGGATTTTCCCGGCACTTATAAAGGATTTATAGATAAAAATCAGCGTGGAGGAATCAACCATATTAAAGATATAGGAGTAAATGCAGTCCAAATTTTACCGTTACAAGATTTTGCTAATGTTGAAATTCCTTACAAAGATTCTTCTGTTTTTCAATATAATGATTGGAATCCCTACGCTCGTAATCATTGGGGATATATGACAACATTCTTTTTTGCGCCGGAATCTTACTATGGTTCAGATGGAACTATGAAACCAAATGTATGGAATGGAGCGAATGGAAAAGCGGTCAATGAGATGAAAGATATGGTAAAGGAATTACATAACGAGGGTGTTGCGGTTATTATGGACGTAGTTTATAACCACGTTTCCAATTATGATTATCATCCATTAAAATATATAGATAAAGAAACCTATTTCCGTCTTGATGACAAAGGTAAATATATCATGCAGAGCGGATGCGGTAATGACTGCAAAACTGAAAATCCCGCAATGCGTAAACTTATCATTGAAAGTGTAAAATATTGGATGACAGAGTATCATATTGATGGTTTCCGATTTGATTTGGGCTACCTAATTGATGAGGAAACACGCAAGCAAATATTAACAGAATTGCGATCTATTAATCCAAACGCAATTATATTAGCTGAACCGTGGGGCGGCGGATATGATCCCAATGGATTTTCTGATATAGGTTGGGCATCATTTAATGATAAAATCAGAAATGGAGTGAAAGGACAAAATTCGGTTAACGGACACGGGTTTATATTCGGAAAGTGGTTTGGCGATAATGATTATAAATCATTGCAGAGATTTACAATGGGTTCCTTACGGGAAAATGGCGGTCAGTATGTAGATATTGCTCACAGCGTTAATTATCTTGAATCACATGATGACTATACTTTTGGTGATTTTATCCGCATTGGTAATGGGAATATTAAAGAACACCAAGTAATTACAAATTGCGTTGAAAACGCAAAATTAACCGATGAACAATTAGCATTAAATAAGTTAGGGGCATTATTTTTATTCACCAGCCAAGGAATAACATTCATGCACGAAGGACAAGAATGGGCACGCAGTAAAGTAATTGCTAATACTGACGTACCCGACATACATGTTGGACAAATAGATCATAATTCCTACAATAAAGACAATGAAACCAATTGGCTGAATTGGGACGAGAAAGACCTTAATGCTGAATTGGTTGACTATTATAAAGGATTGATTCAATTACGGAAAAAGTATCCAGAATTCAGGCACTCACAACCAAATGACTTTGAATTTATTGACGTGGGTGAACAAGTAGCATTAGCTTACATTCTACAAGATAAATTTATCGTCGCTTTAAATGGTGATACAAAAAAAGATTTGAAAATTGATTTACCAAATGGTAATTGGAAAGTATTGGTAGATTGTGAAAAAGTAGATTTACTAAATAACGGGATATTGTCAGAAAAATTGTCTGTTAAACC
>JAUXHY010000098.1 GCA_030621275.1 bacterium
CATCGCCGTGAATAATAGATTTTCTTAACACAGACTGTACGGGCATTACGTTTTCTTCATATTGCTGAAAAAAGTAGCTTATTAAACTGCGGTCTTTTGCACTTGGAATATCCTTTATATACTTTTTATTCAGATGTAGATATTGAATGTCCCATTGCCATTGTCTTGCTTTAATGGTGTTGTTATTAAACGATTGAAGTTGTAAATCCAATTGGGCAATAAATCTGCCCAAAGACTGAAATAAAATTTTTGTATGTGTTACATATCCTAACAATTCACCTTCAAGGAAAGAAAGTAATCTACAAATTCTCTCCGTTCCTTCAATTTCAAAAATTTTTACATAGGAGCCATCTTTGAATTTTATTGGTTTAGGAAAATTATTATTGGTGTTATGTAAAAATAAAAGTGCTTTATTTTCTGCTTCCACTAAAGCTAAAGTTTCGGTGTTCTTTATATATGTTTTAAAAACGTATTGTATATCTTTTGTTTTAACCAAATAGTTTGAATTATCATACCCCCAAAGCTTTTTTATTTCAATCGGATTTATGGCAAACTGTGTTTGTAATAATTTTTTCATTTCAGTGCAACTCAATGAAAGTATTCTAATCGGATATATAGTTTAATGGTATTTAACAATATTTTCAAGGTCTTCAGATAGCCAAGTATTCAATTATTTTATGAGCCCAACGAAGTATAAACAATAACTGCACTTACAGAATAGTGTGAGAGAACTACTGATGAAAGAACCTACTAGTCTGGACTTCTTTTATTCTTTATTTCAATAATATTGATTAAAGAATTTTGTCAGGTATATATTCAACAAAGTAAATTATTAACACGATTTACAAATTTCTGTAATTGCTGATAGTGTGATCCTTTCCAATATATTTGTTTACAATCCTTACATTTAAAATAATCATCGTAGAATAAAATGGTATTTGGTTCTAAATATTGTTGAACATCTTGTTTTGAAATCGCATAAATATGACCATTGCACAGCATACATCTGCTGAACGGTTGCATAAGTCTCTTAAGATCAAATCGTTTTATTACTTCAACTGTTTGTTCAAACGGTTTATCAGAACGAATACAATACCCGCGAGTAACTTTATTATGCATTAACTGTTTTGTGCTTCTGGTCAATAAAATCTCATTATTTGTAACGATCCTGTCAATTATTTGATAGTTATTGAGTGCATCATCGCAAATTGTATTAATTCCGAGTAAACGTAGTTGACGAGTCAGCTTCCACAAATACTTTTCTGCAAAAAAACAAGGATTCCTAAGTGGTTTTTTCTGTAAATGCTGAATTGACGAAATATCAAATGATTCAAATACCGGATAAATACTTACACGATCTTGATCCGCAATTTTGTAATCAAATGAAACTGATTGCCCATTAACTAAAATCAGGTCAACCTCTGTATGTGGAACGTTAAAGGATTCAACTAAATCCTTTACTGTTGTTGATAATAATAATTCCTTTTCTAAGATTTTCTTAGATAAATGCTTAGGAATAAAATCATTCAACTCTTCATAAAACCTGAGATAAATATTTATCATAACCAGGGATAATCCAGTAAATTGAATTTTTTCTTAAATCGTTTAGCACACTCTCGTTCTTCTAAAGATAATGATCGATTTAATTCAGGGTAATGATTTCTATTAACATTGTACTCGGGGTGATATTGAAACATGATATTTAACGCCGTCTCAAGTGATATCTGATTTGCAAGAAACTGAATTATCTGATAGGTGTCTTTAAGATGATCAGGTAATACTAAATGACGAACCAACAGACCCTTCATAGCAATACCGTGATTATTAACATGGAGATCTCCAACTTGTTTATGCATAATTCGAATATTGCGTCGAACAACTTTAGGATAATCCGGTGCTTTCATAAACCGATTGGCAGATTTTCGATACCAGAATTTAAAATCAGGCATATAGATATCAATGATACCATCCAACAGTTTTAAACTTTCAACACTATCATAGGCACTTGTATTATATACCAATGGGATTGTAAGTCCCATTTCTACAGCCAATTTAACGGCTTTTAAGATCGGAACTACAACGTGCGAAGGAGTGACAAAATTAATATTATGGCATTCTCGATCCTGTAGATCAACCATTATTTTGGCTAATTCTAAAGAGCTTACTTCACGACCATTTTTAAAATGACTTATATCCCAATTCTGACAAAAAGCACACCGCAAATTACAGCTGGTAAAAAAAATAGTACCCGATCCATGGGAACCTACAAGACAGGACTCTTCCCCAAAATGGGGAAAATTATTGCTAACTAGAGCAGATTTCCCTATTGCACAAACTTTTCCTTTCTCGATATATCTATTTACTTCGCAGTTACGGGGGCATAATCGACATTTTTTTAACAACGCTTCCCCTTTAATGATATTTGATTCTAAAATACCATCTCGATATGCTTTTAAATAACGTGGGGAATACGCGTCAGGCTTATTAGTAGACAACACCCGCATAGCCTACACCATATAAAAATTCTGCTGCAGATGCATCACGAAAACTTGTTGTGTATTCTACCAGAAAGCCACGCTTTTTTCTTAGATTTTTTACAATTTCAATCATAGCAGCTACTGCACCGGATCCGCATGCGTTCAACGATTTTCTTGCCTCAGTTAATACTCCCTGACTGTCACAGGATTCCATGAATCTTATCATACGTAAATCGTTTGAGCGCATCCACTGCAATCCCAATTGTCCTAAACCGCCTGGAGCGAACCCATAATATTTTCCATAATGTGTAAGATCAGTAGATGCCAAATAAATCGTGGAAATGCCTATTTCTTGAATTATTGTCATTATCCGTTTCCCTAAGATCATACTATCTAATTCAGAACGCACAATAATTGGAATTAATTGTATATTGGGGAAGAAATACTTTATCATTGGTGCTAAAACCTCAATGGAATGTTCCCTATTATGTGCATCTACATCTACGTCAATCAGTTTAGGCAAAGAATGAAGGATTGTCTCACATACCTTTTCTGCAATCGGAATTTCTCCCAATGGTGTATCCCACAAACCGGCAGAAAGTATACTATGTTTGCTCACTCCAATATGATTAGAACCAAAAACAACACATATTTCAGGTTTAGATCTTTTAGACAAACAATATAATGTTCGTGCAGCGGTTCTACCGGAATATCGCCATCCGGCGTGAGGAACTACAGCACCAATTAGTTCAGCCGGTAGATTTTCTAGATCCTTGAATTCGCTAATGAAATCACGTATCTGACTTATACAATCACCGGGATAAAAATCCTGAGCCACCGCAGTACGTATTAACGATTCATTGCTCATAATTCATCGGCAGTTTTAACTTCAATTCTGTTATAATTACCAGGTATTGAATGCCCGCAAAAAGGGCATTTATTATCGTTTATACTCGATTTTACTTTCATATAACGACTTCGATCAATGATCAATTGCTTGCATTTGGGACAATAGGTATTTTTATATTCAGAAACAGGGATATTACCTAAATAAACAAACGATATTCCATTATCCTTAGCAATTGAATAGGCCATTTTTAGTGTCAATAATGGTGTTATAGGTTTATCCAGCATCTTAAAATCAGGGTGAAATGCTGAAAAATGAAGCGGAATCTTACTGGATAATTCTTCCACAATAAATTTCGTTAAACGATTAATTTCTATTGTGCTGTCATTTTCCTCTGGAATCAATAAATTTGTAATTTCAACCCAAACATCAGATTCATGTACCAACCAACGTAATGTATCTAGAACCGGTCCTATTTGGGATAATGTCAGTTTTTTATAAAAAGTATCTGAGAATGATTTCAAATCCACATTTGCCGCATCAATGTATTGAAATATATCTTTTCGTGCTTCAGGTGTGATATAACCATTTGTTACTAGTACATTTTTCAAACCTGCTTTCCGTGCTCGAGAAGTTATATCAATAATCCACTCACCAAAAATAATCGGTTCATTATATGTGTATGCAATTCCTTGACAACCCTTTTTATTTGCCATATTAATTATATCACCTGGGGAATAAGTTTTGCCCATATATTTTTCATTATGGAGTTTACTTATATGCCAATTTTGACAAAACTTACACCCCAGATTGCATCCCAAGGTTCCAAAACTAAGGACCTGTGAGCCCGGTAAAAAATGATATAAAGGTTTTTTCTCAATAGGGTCTACCGCAAAACCAGTTGATTTACCATATGCGGATGAATAAAGAATTCCATCCTCGTTTTGCCTAACATAACAAAAACCATGTGACCCACTCGGGATTATACAAAACCGGGGACACAACGTACATTTAACTCGATTCTGACCATATTCTCTCCACCATTTGGCCTGGTAACTATGTTCTGTAAGAGGTTGTGATGACATAACCATATTTTATAAGATAGTTATTTCAAACATAATCTATTAACCCTTTACTACCGCTAAAGGAGTTAATTCAGTTAATGTTTCCACCAAATCTTCCTGGTTCTTCATAACCAAAGAAATATCCTTGTAAGCACTGGGTGCTTCATCAAGGTCGCGCTTTGAATGCAATGAATGTATAATCTTTTTGTCCTCTAATAATCTTCTCTCTTGTTCAATATCCAGTTGTCTTTGTGCCTGCCTCCTTCCTAATCGTCGACCCGCTCCATGAGCACAGGAGTTAAAACTATCTGCGTTCCCTTTCCCTCTCACAATATAACTCTTTGTACCTTGACTACCCGGGACAATTCCTATAGTTTGTTTATTTGCTTTGGTTGCTCCCTTTCTATGAATAATAACCTGTTTTCCAAAATGCTTCTCTTCAGATGCATAATTATGCGCTATGTTTAGCATGCTTCCAAAACTTATGTCATTAATATGATTACTAACAGCTTCTTTGATTTTTTCCATCATTAATTTTCGATTTGCAAATGCAAAATCAATACAAAACTGCATTTCATGCTTATAAATCTGTCCATGTTTATCATCCAAGGGTAAATAGGCCAAATCCCATTTCCGCGGTATACTGCTCTTCCATTTCTCATTTAATGATTTTGCCAATTTGTTATAATGATTAGCCACTTTATAACCAATATTCCTGCTTCCGGAATGAACCATCAGCCAGATGAATCCATCATCCCCTTTTTGTATTTCAATAAAATGATTACCTCCGCCCAATGTACCAATCTGATATAATGCAGATCTATATTCTTGCTCAACTATAGGTAATCGATCTTTTGTATAGTTCGCCGGGTCTGACATTAATTCACTTTTTTGTTTGTGTTTGTGATGCTTAAAACCCACTGGAATCAATTTTCGGACAACGCTAATAATTCCTTTTAATACTTCGAACGGAATTTCATTTAAGTTTGTACGGACTGCACAAATGCCACACCCAATGTCCACGCCAACAGCATTAGGAATTATGACATCTTTAGTAGCAAGAACACCGCCAATCGGCATACCAAAACCCACATGAGTATCCGGCATTAATGCAATATGATGAAAAGCCTTGGGATGGTTTGCCAGATTAAAAGCCTGACTTAAGGCTCCTGCATCAATGTTTTTCAACCATAGTTTAATAGGAATTTTTTCAGTTGAAATAATTTTTTCCATTTCGTTGGAATTTAATGAATTATTATTAAATATTTACATCCCAACTAATTTAGGAAGTAATGCTAACTAATCGTAATCCCACTATGGGGGAATGTAGATTAGTAGA
>JAUXHY010000111.1 GCA_030621275.1 bacterium
GAGTTAAATTTCGGTAAATAGTTCCGGTAGTCGCTAAATTTGATATATCATCTTGAATATCTCTTCGTATTTCAGATGGCAAAGTTTGAACTGAATCTTTATCGGATGTTATAAGTGAATCAAGTAGAGAAAGTGTTTTATATAACGGACCGACTTGAACCGGTAATGGTTTAATAATATGTCGATATGAAGCAAGATATACGCCTAATTTAGGTTTTACATTCTCAAACGCTAATTCACCGGATATTGTATTTAATTGATAATCTTCAACGAGTTTGCCGTCATGGAATAAGAAAAAGCTTGAATCAACAATAAAAGGATTTAATTGAATTAGATATTTATCCTTCTCTACTAAAATTGTATCAACAGTTGATATGGATTGTCCTGTTAAAATATTTAGAAAAAATATTATCGGAATAATCCTATTCCATTGCAACATTAACTACCCAAATCTTATCTAAGAATAAAATATAAAGATTGCCATCCATTTGAGCAACATCTAAAATGAATTGTTCAATCGGTAAATTTACTTTTTCATTGTATCGAATTGAAATTATTTGTCCATCAGTGTTTAGCAAAAACCACTCGTTTGATAGCTTAATTAAATATTTACTATCTGTAATTTCTACTTGAAATTTATTTTCCAATTTTCCAAGTCGGTTGAACAAATAAATAAACTTATTGCAATTCGTCAATATTCCAAGAGTACCATCTGATGCAATATACATATCTGTAATGCAACCATATAAATCATTCCATATTGATAAATCGATAAAATTGTCAAAGTTTACAATTTGAGGATTGGTTTTAAATATCATCTGCTCCTGCTCGGATAACAATAGCATGTTTCCCCAATCATCGATTCCACTAAATTCAGGATATATTGGATCGAATTCTATCGTGCGTAGATAATTCAGGTTATGATCAAATTCAATTAATCTATTTTCTGTTCCATCTACAATCCAAACTTGTAATTGTGAGCTTAATATTTCAATCGGATCAATAAAAGCATCATTATCTATTCCATATCCGCCGGCGAATACAATATCATTGTCATTTGATAAAAATGCAACTTGTCGGTTTATATTATCTAAAATGTAATATCCCGTTGTACTAACACTAAGATTTGTCGGCTGAAATTCTTTATTGGAAATTTCTGTCGGCAAATCAATGATTTTTATAATATTAACATTTATTTGCGAGTAAAGACTACAACAAAATAGGATTGCCAATAAAATAGGTTTAAGATACTTCATTTAAAACTAATTTAGATTTCTATAATATTTAAAACTTGCAAGGAATAAGGCAGTTCCAATCCCGATATACATCGGCGCCAAAAGATACTTGGGAAGTAAATCTGTTGTTCGTAAAAATACACCTAAACTCATCATAAATATAATTAAAATGTATGATTTCCATTCTTGAAAAGCAAATACGCAAACGTCCTTAGGATACGCTAATATTCTATCGATATTTTTATTGGCAATATTTCCAAATCCAAACTGAGCGATCACCCATCCTGCTAATAATCCAATAGATATTATTATAATTAATTGTGTGTTATTAAATGAATTAAGCCAATTATAAGCTAAAATATTTAGAAATATTCCTACACTACTCCACATCAACGCGGATATGATAATTAACCATTTTCGATTAACCGCAGGTCGTAATCTTGAATAATTCATAAAATTAAGGATCCGGTACTATTTGTGTAAAAACAATTAAATTATAGAAACTATGTGAATATGTTGCAATTCCAAATCCTCGCAAAATATAAATATAGCCAAGAACAATACCGGCTACGATTCTTAATATAAATAAACTTGTTTTTGGAGTGTCTGCATACTCTCCAAAAAAATGAAATGCTGAAAAAATGACTGCAGCAATTATTATAGAAATTGACATTTTATAAAAGTATTGTTTTTTAAAGAGCACTCCTACAATTAATGCTAAACCACTAACTAAAATAACTCTAAATACAAATTCCTCAAATATTCCCGAACCAATTGAGAGTACAATCTGTTGCATTAATAATTTTGCTGTACCTTTACCTAATAATAATTGTCCTTGAGACAATATAACAAATAGCACAATCGACCAAACTATACTCTCAAATATCATAATTACAAAATGATCGCTCCTTATTTTTATATCTTTATATTTTCCTTTATTAATGAAAAAAGCAATTATCACGCCAACTAATAACGCTAACGCCATTCCGTAAACACCGCTTATACCGATAGTTGCAAGTATCTTCCGAAGTAATACATCTGCCCCATTTCTGATTGTCGGTAAATCCTTTGATGAAATTAAAGATATTCCAAGCTCGTATATAATAAATAGCGGTAAAATAAAAATGAAGCTGTAAAATGATGAACGAGACTGTTTATAATAATTACTCAACATTATTATTTATCAATCCGAATCAATCTGTAAAACAGCCAGCAAGGCTTCTTGTGGTACCTCTACTTTGCCGATCATCTTCATACGTTTTTTACCTTTCTTTTGCTTTTCCCATAATTTCCTCTTACGTGAAATATCACCACCATAACATTTTGCTGTAACATTCTTTTTTATTGCTTTGACAGTTGTTCTCGCAATTATTTTAGAACCTAGAGAAGCTTGTATAGCCACTTCAAACATTTGTCGTGGAATTAATTCTTTCAGTTTTCTGCATAACGCATTCCCCCGATGATATGCATCATCTGCATGGCAAATTATAGAAAGCGCATCTACCGGTTCAGAATGTATTAATATATCTAATTTTCTTAGATTTCCTGTGCGGAACTCCGATATTTCATAGTCTAATGAGGCATATCCACGTGAAATTGATTTTAACTTGTCATAAAAATCAAATATTATCTCACCAAGTGGCAATTCATAATGTAATTGTGCTTTATCACTTGATAAATAATTAGTTGTCTTGTATTCACCGCGCTTATTTTGGCACAAAGTCATTATTCCACCAATATACTCTTTTGGCGTTATGATTTCGGCATTTACGAATGGTTCCATAACTCCTACAATATCATTACTAGTAGGCATTTTTGCCGGTGTATCAACTTCAAGTATTTCATCGGATTTCAACTTTACTTTATAGCGCACATTCGGAGATGTTGTAACTAAATCTAAACCAAATTCGCGTTCCAACCTTTCCTGGATAATTTCCATGTGTAATAATCCAAGAAATCCTGCTCGAAAACCAAAACCCAATGCACCACTTGTTTCAGGCTCGTATACTAATGAAGCATCATTTAATTTTAACTTGTCAAGAGCTTGCCTAAGTTGCTCAAAATCGTCGGCATCCGCCGGATATAATCCTGAAAACACCATCGGTTTGATCTTTTTGTAACCGGATAATCTTTCTTCTGCCGGATTTTGCTTAGTGGTTATAGTATCGCCTGGTTTAATGTGTTCTACATCGCGAATATTAGCAACAACATAACCTACGTCCCCTGCTCTCAATTCCGCAGTTGGTACATACTTCAATACAAAATGTCCAACTTCTGTAATCTCATATTTTTCAGAATGTGAAAAGAATTGAGCTGTCATACCTGCTTTTATAACTCCATCAAATACACGAACATACGGTATTGCACCACGATAATTATCGTACATCGAATCAAAGATCAATGCGCGCGTTGGCTCAGTATAGTTATCATTTGGTGGTGGAATTAAATCGATTACAGCATCTAAGATATCTTGTAATCCCCCGCCTTCCTTTGCACTAACTTGTAGAATTTCATCGGTAGAACACCCTATTAACTCGATAATTTGCTCTTTAACCTCATCAATTCGAGCACTAATTAGATCAACTTTATTTATGACAGGAATTAAAGTTAAATCATTTTCTATCGCTAAATAAGCGTTGCTAACGGTCTGTGCTTCCACTCCCTGAGCAGCATCAACCAATAATAAAGCTCCCTCGCAGGCTGCTAGCGAACGTGAAACTTCATAAGAAAAATCCACATGACCGGGAGTATCAATTAAGTTTAAAGTATATAATTCATCATCTGAATGTTTATACTTCATTTGAATGGGATGACTCTTTATGGTTATACCACGTTCACGCTCCAAATCCATATCATCTAAAACCTGTGCTTTCATTTCTTTTTTCTGTAAGGTATTAGTTTCTTCTAGCAATCTATCGGCAAGTGTGGATTTACCATGGTCAATATGCGCTATAATACAAAAATTTCGAATTCTATCAGTTGACATAGACTAAAAATACGTTGTTTTTATGATTGGAAATAATTGTTAATTGACGTTTGTTGTGCGAAGAATTGCGATGATAAAGTTGCCTTTGCGAGTAGCAGGGCAACGAAGCAATCCTGTTTTTATAATGCCCGTTGTCTTTGCGAGGAGCAGAGTGACGAAGCAATCTTGTTTTTGTATGAAATTGGAAGGAGATTGCTTCACTGCGTTCGCAATGACAGCAAAGAGAAGATCGCTGCGCTATGTTCGCCCGTCTGTTCGACAGACAGGCAATGACAAAAAACTTGGTTTGCTTCACTATGTTCGCAATGACAAACGTGCTTGTTCTGTTGCTTCAGGTGAACCAAATGTTGGAGAATACGACTTTGTTGGTGATACTGAATGCTGTGGTGATGATGCCAATGAGTATTTTATAACTAAAGGTAATGGTCCAAATAAATGTTGTCGTAATTCTAATACTTGCGTTGATGGCGATGGCGCTTGTCAAAGTGGCACAAGTGAGTCAAGTGCCAATGGAAACTGTGGCAACGGCATAGACAATGACTGCGATGGATTGACAGATTGTGATGAAGCTGATTGTGCATGTACTTGGAGAGTTGAAACAGGTGAATGTGCTGCAAGTTATTCATCTGGAAATATTGGAACATGTTATTTACAAGAAACAGGTAAATCAGATAATTGTGGTGATGGTTTTTTAACTTATGCTTGGACAGCTTTATGGGAATGGAATTCGGGAAACTATATTTATGAAGATCCTGAAAGTACAGATTATGTTTATGAAGGTGAACCTGTAAATGCTTGGCATTATGATCCTATTAATTTATTTACCGGAACAAATAAATCAAGGCAATGTATTGATGGCAGTAATACAATAGCTTGCCCCGCACAAATACAACTCCCTTTCTTTAATGCATATAACTTAATTGTAACATTAATTGTAATTATTTTAATTTATATTATAATCAATTCTGTTTCTAAAAAGAAACCCGCTAAGAAAAGAAAGAAAAAATAATTTTTATTTTGCAATTGTTATCTTCTTTTTATCAAGAATTTGATTTTCATTTCTTAAGATAACATTATAGATTCCTGAAGGTTGATTATTTGCATTCCATTTAACATCATGTGGGCCAGGTTCTTGTAATCCTTTTTCTAAAGTATTAACCTTTTTACCTAGCATGTCATAAACATCAATTGAAATATTGCTCCTCGCGGGAAGAT
>JAUXHY010000165.1 GCA_030621275.1 bacterium
TATAATGCTGTTTACCCCGGAATTTATGAAAACTGTTTAGATTCAAATCCACTGTTTGTAAATTCAAATGATTTTCATTTACAAAGCACTTCTCCCTGCATTAACACTGGTGTGGAAACTATTGAAGTTAATGGAACTTGGTATTGTGCTCCCTCTATTGATATTGAAGGTAATCCTAGACCCAATCCAGTTGGTTCAAATCCGGATATGGGTACATATGAAAGTGAACAGTGAAGTCTGATACAGAAAACTTATTATAATCTAATTTATAAGTTTTGTTTTGGTTCTTTATTTTAGAAAGAAAGTTATAACTATATGATTAGCAAACAACAGTTACAAAAAATCTGTTAGTTAATAGATAACTAATGTTTTCAATAACTTTGGCAATAGCCTTTCGTTCTAGCATTGATGTGTAATAGAAAAAAGTGTAACGCCAAACCGTAAGATTTTTGTGAAAGTCGCGCAAAAAGTATATTACGGTAACAAGCAAAGCGACTAATAACGAAGGAGAAATAAAATGGATACACCAAAACTACCAGAACAGGTGAGTAACTGGATGCTTAAACAGCTCCATCTTACAACCGATAATCTTCATATTCGTAACCATGGTTTCCAACAACACGTTCTCTCTCTCTTCTTATACGAATCTGATGGGAAAAATGGATGGATTGAGAAATCGCTCGGTAAGTTAGAACCTGATGAACAGCGATGGATTACACTTAAACCATTATCCTTTTCATTGGCAGGAGCCCCTCCCCTGCCTGGCGAATCAGTACTGGTTGTACGTACTTCCGAGGTCTTAAAAAAAAATCAAATAGCCTCATGGAGAATCAGCAATGTGGACTATAGCAACGTCCTGTATAAAGCGATGTATAAACCGTCAAAGAGTTTTTCGCGCAAAGATAGTATAAAACCGTTGTGGATTTCGTCATTGAAGCCAAGAACAACCTACGATTTAGATGGTTTGGGATTTTTTGGTAGGATTATACAGCCCGACGCACATTGGGAATACTGGTTCAATGATCTGCTCATACCCAATCCATTACCATGACAAGTGAATCATAGGAAATTACTCAACACTCAGATTGTTTAGTCCAAGCACTCTCTATCAAGAATTGGCTAACTTAAGAAGCATTGCACGGATATGTACTAATATATTGATAGAGGGTGCAGACTTGGATTGGATTATTCACAGTAGTGCTGTAAGTTTATTGATAATCGGCAAATCCTGCCGGATTAAATGCGGGTATAGGTGCATTTGAAAGTGAATAGGAAAAACTGATATACGATAATTTCCTTAAAACGGCGATCATCTTTAAGATATGAAAAAATAATTATAAATTTATAATGGCACATCCTTTATCAAAACAAGAATGGACCGAAACACAAATAGAAGTTTGGAAAAATGTGGGAAGTTATACAAAGCTTATTATGAATGGTGATGTTGAAGGTTTCTTAGAATATTTTCATAATGATTATTCCGGTTGGAATTATTACGAGCTAATGCCTGTTAATAAATCTGACGTTAAAAATGAATTACAGCAACTCCTAAAGCGGGAAATTTCTTCTTACAATATTAATCCTGTTACAATTAATATTTTTAATGATGTTGCAATTGTACGTTATTATTTTTCAGGAACTTATAAAAACACTGATGGAAAAGAAATATTAAAACAAGGACGAAATACGGATATATTATTAAAACAGAAAAATAAATGGATAATAATCGGTGACTATGTTGGAAACTATCGAAAATGAAATAGTTTTTTTGAGAACTTTTTTATATAAATTTTTTCTTCCTTTTTATAGTCATAATAACTTTTTCAACTCTTTTTTTAGCGCAGTCGTTTAAATACTCAAATCTATCTTTCAAGATTTTAACGAATAGTTTTTTATTATCATCATTTATTGCTATTACAATTTTCTCTGAATGTTGCGGTACATCTTTTGGTCGGCAATTTGTTAAGTGTTCAATTAAAAATGGGGAAATCGTCTTACTGTATTCTTCCTTCTGTGCTGCTGCATTAGCAAATGCTAATATTCCAGCATCTTTTGTTATAACCGATCCCTTTTTAATCGCAGTTTTTATTTCTTCAAAATGACAAAATATATAATCAGCTTTGACTTCAGAAATTGTTGAAAGCGCAGTCATACCACTCCAACCCATTCGATTGTTCTTACTATGCAACAATTGAAGATATTCTTCGGCATAGTCAGCTACTAATTCCGGTTTGAGATAACCAATTTCGTATAATATTTTAATGCAATTAGCTTGAATTTTACTATTCTCATTCCAAAGATTTTCAGCAATTTCTTTAATACCAACTTTGTTGTTTTCTAATGCTAATTCTTTGGCTAATTCCTGATTGGGAATTTCATCAGAACGATTTTGGTAGTAAGATATTTTCTTTAAAACAGACACAGTAAATCTCCTCAATTTTTATATCATTTAAGGAAGCAGAAATACTGATAGTAATGCATCATAAGCTCTATCAAAGTCCTCATCTTTTATCAAACAACAAATAGAGGATATGGATGTTGATATTCCAAGGATGTTTACATCGGCTTCGCCGAGTGCAGAACACATTTCACCGCTAATCGCAGGTTTTTCACGGAAGTGAGGTCCATAAACGGTAAGCGACGAGATATTAGGAATTTCTTCAGCTTCTTGTTTTTTATTACCATTTTTTTGTGATCTAATAATATTGACAGCCTCTTTTGCATCATCTGGATTAACACAAATTGTCATGTTAGCTAATCCTTCACAATCTTCGCCCTCAGCAATAAAATGCAAATTTATGTTTGCGCGGCCAAGTTCTGTTAATATTTGTCCGGCTAATCCTGGTTTATTTGGTAAACCGACCAGTTTTAACATTGTATAATTCTTGGCTTGTAGAATTCCACCAACTAAAATTTTACTCATTTTAACGGAAACCTCACCGTAAAAGTTGATCCTTTTCCTATTTCACTCTCAAGAAATATTTTACCATTTTCTTGCTCAACCATTTTTTTGATAATGCTCATTCCAAGCCCGGTTCCAACAGCTTCAAATTTCTTAGCATTTCCTGCACGATAAAATTCTTTAAATATTTGTTTCTGTTCCTCTTTCGGAATTCCAATTCCTGTATCAGAAATCATTAAGTACCAATAGTCATCATCTAAATCAGTTTTGATTGTTACATTGCCTCCGTTTGGAGTATATCTTACTGCATTAGATATTAAATTTGTAATAATTTTTTCAAATACAAATTTATCCAATTGGAATCCTTTGCGTTGCTTACAAACAGTTTCTATCAATTGAATGTTTTTTTCTTCTGCGATTGGCCGATAATAATCGACAACCTCAGGTATGTGTTCGCACGGTACAACCAATTCAGGTTTATGTTTTTCCTCTTTCTCTTCATAAGAAAGTGAAACTAAATCCTTTAAAATATCTATCATCTGAACGGTACGTTTTCTACCGCGTTCTAACATATCTCTTGCTTTTGGTTTGAGGTTATTATCCATGACATCTAAAACCACATTAATCGCGCTTTGAACAGCGATAATTGGGCTTTTCAATTCATGGGAAACAAATCTAAAGAATAGCATTTTTTCTTTATCAGCTTTTTCTAATTCTTCTTTCTGAGCAAAAATTAAATCTTTTACCTTCTTATGTCGCATCATTAATGTTACACCAATGTAAGTACTGGTAAATATTGTAACATAAAACACTGATAGGGCTAATAGGATATCGGATATATTACATACTTTTACACCGCTTGAATAGTGATCGAGTATTTGTTGGTACTCCATAAAAACGAGCATAGATAGTAACAATACTGCTGCACCAGCAATAATAAATGCCTGATATTTCTTTTCAAATATCACGGATGCAATAATTATATAAAACAGATAAATCAAATGTAATGGAGAATCAATTCCACCAGTAAAATGAGTTAAAGCAGTAAGTAGTATGTAATCAACTACTATTTGTGCAAATACAATGTTTTCTTCTGTTCTTAAGTATTTTGGGTTACGTTTCTTTAAATAAAAAAGAATCAATGA
>JAUXHY010000015.1 GCA_030621275.1 bacterium
CCTACGCGAAGCTAATCGTGCTAACACAAGATTAGTAATTATAATTGGAGATGATGATTTGGTAAATAACACTGTGCAGGTAAAAAATATGGAAACCGGTGAACAAACCACTATAACAAAAAATAAACTCAATGAGTATCTCTCGGATTTGGATTTTTAATTATATTAGTTTATATTTTATACGCGCAAAAGGAAAAACTTAAATTTAAATTATGTCTGAAAAACCACTATTAATTGTTGAATCGCCCTCAAAAGCAACGACTATTTCACGCCACCTTGGTGGTGAATATAACGTGATTGCAAGTGTTGGGCATGTAAAGGATTTACCTAAAAATGTTCTTGGTGTTGACATCGAAAATGATTTTAAAATTACTTTAAAGGTCCTCCCAAAGAAGAAAAGTTTTGTTAAGAAACTAAAATCGCTTGCGAAAAAAGCACCAACTATTATTCTGGCGATGGACCCTGACAGAGAAGGAGAAGCAATTGCAGCACATATTGCAAGCGAAATCCCGAGTGAAAAAGTAGAACGTGTTCTGTTTACAGAAATTACCAAAGCCGGAATTCAAGAAGGTATTCAAACTCGTCATCCAATTGATGTAAAATTAGTGGATGCACAAGTTACCAGGCGCATAATTGACCGTCTTGTTGGTTACAAAATTTCACCGATTTTATGGGCAACATTACAGCACAATATGAAATTTGTGACAACTACATTGTCAGCAGGAAGAGTACAGTCGGCAACTGTTAAAATCTTGATTGATCGTGAGCGAGAACGAGCAGCTTTCAAATCTGCCACATATTTTAATTTAAAGGCATCTTTACTCAACAAGAGCAATAATGAGTTTACAGCTTCACTCTACAAATTGAATGAACAAAAATTAGCATCATCAAAAGATTTTGATAAAAAGACCGGTGAAGTAATCAATAAAAATGTTATTGCTCTAAGCGAATCACAAGCGACTACATTAAAAACAGAACTCGATGCCGGAACTTGGGAAGTTACAGATATTAAGGAAAAACCCATTACTTCGAATCCACGTCCTCCTTTTACAACATCTACACTTCAGCAAGAAGCCGGTCGCAAACTGCGATTTACCGCAAGGCGCACTATGAGCATTGCACAAAAATTATATGAAAATGGTTTCATTACATATATGCGTACGGACTCCACACATTTATCATCTGAAGCAATTGGTTCTGCCCGTCAGGAAATTCAGGATCGTTTTGGTAAAGAATATTTACCAGATAAACCGCGACAGTATTCTACTAAAGTCAAGAATGCTCAGGAGGCTCACGAAGCTATAAGACCTGCCGGAGCAAAAATTAAATCACTTTCTGATGTAGAAAACAAATTAGATAAAGATGCTGTTCGTCTGTATGAATTAATTTATAAACGCACGATAGCCGGCCAAATGAAGTCGGCAAAACTAAAGGAAACAACCGTCCTCATTAATAATCAAAAAGCAGTATTTCGTGCAAGTGGCAGAGTAATTATATTCCCGGGATATATGCGTGTATATGTAGTTGGACGTGATGATCCGGATGTAATTTTAGCTGATAAAGAAACTTTATTACCTAAATTGGAATTGAATGAAATTCTTGCATTACAAGAATTAAACGTTATCGGGCAAACAACCAAACCGCCTGCACGCTTCACAGAGGCATCCCTGATACGAGAAATGGAAGCAAAGGGAATTGGTCGACCATCAACCTATGCTGCAACAATTGACACTATTTTGCGTCGTGAATATGCTGAAAAGAAAAATGGCAGTTTAGTACCAACTTACCTCGCTGTTGCCATCATTCAACTTTTGGAAAACCATTTCACATCATTGGTGGATGCAAATTTTACCGCTATGATGGAAGATGGTCTTGATGCAATATCACGAGGTGAATTGGAATCATTGCCGTTCATAAAAGAGTTTTACTTTGGTGGAAATGAAACAAGAGGCTTGGAGGCAATGCTCAAGGAAGAAGTTGATATTCGTAAAGCTTGTGCCATAATAATTGAAACATCAGCGGACGAACCAATTGTCGCCCGCATTGGTACTTATGGTCCCTACCTAGAACATAATGGAAATCGCAAATCAATCCCGTTTAGCATACCTCTTGGCGATTTGACAATAGAAAAAGCCAAAGAGATATTGACTAAAGAAGTACAAGATGAAAAAATATTAGGTAAAGATCCCAATTCCGGTGAAGATATTTATTTTAAAGAAGGCCAATATGGTCCATATGTACAATTGGGTGATAGTAAAACAAGAAAATCGATTCCTAAGGAATTTAATATTAATGACGTTAATCTGGAATTGGCAGTACGATTATTAGCACTTCCACGTGAAGTTGGGAAGCATCCCGAATCAGGCGAGTTAATAACTGCTGATTTTGGTCGTTATGGTCCTTATCTCCGTTGTGGTAAAAAGAATGCCCGTATAGAACCACCACTGTCACCATTGACTATTTCAGTTGATGAAGCTGTAGCAACATGCGCAAAAAAGAAAACCGGATCGCAAGAATTAAGGAATTTAGGCAAACATACCAAAACCGGTGAAGAGCTCATTATTAAAACCGGTTTTTACGGTCCTTACATCACTGATGGTAAAGTAAACGCCTCTATACCGAAAGCCAATGATCCGGAAACAATTACGCTTGCAGAGGCTGTAGAATTAATTGATAAAAAACGTGCTGCAGGACCAACAAAACGCCGTCGCAGAAAAAAGAAGAAATAATTATTATGGATATTAAATCAATCGAAAAAATTGTATCACTCTCAAAACGACGCGGATTCATTTTCCAAAGTTCTGAAATCTACGGAGGACTAGCATCAACTTGGGACTATGGGCCGCTTGGTGTTGAAATGAAGAACAATATTAAAAATTTGTGGTGGCAAGACATTGTCACATCACGACGTAATGTAGTTGGAATGGATTCAGCAATTTTAATGCATCCTGAAGTATGGGAAGCAAGTGGACATGTAGAAAATTTTCATGATCCGTTAGTAGACAATAAAAATACTAAAAAGCGCTACCGCTTGGATCATTTACTATCGCAACAAAAAGATACAGTTCTTGAAACCCTTCTTTCGTTTTGTACTGGAACAGATATCCAATTTAAAGATAAGTCCGAAAAACTATCTTTTATTACAAATACACTATCCGAAATGAACTTAAAAGAATTTGTTTTAACAAAATCTAAGGTTATAGATCCATATAGTGGAAATGTTGGTGATTGGACAAATCCACGCCAATTTAACTTAATGCTGAAAACATCTTTAGGGGCGGTAGCAGATTCAAGTGATGACACTTACTTACGTCCTGAAACAGCACAAGGCATATTTGTTAATTTTAATAATGTGGTTACAACAGCGCGACAAAAATTACCGTTTGGTATTGCTCAGCTCGGGAAAGCATTCCGTAACGAAATTACAACCGGAAATTTTTTGTTCCGTACTCGCGAATTTGAGCAAATGGAAATGGAGTATTTCATTTATCCGGAAGATGCAAAGGAGCAGTTGGAGTATTGGTCGCAAGAACGTTTGAACTGGTATAAAAAAATAGGTGTTAGAGAGGGAAAATTGCGATTACGTCCACACGATAAAGACGAATTGGCGCATTATTCAACAGCATGTTACGATATTGAATACGAATTCCCGTTTGGCTGGTCGGAACTAGAAGGCATCGCTGACCGTGGAACGTACGATTTAGATCAGCACAATAAATACGCTAAGAAAAAACAAATTTATTTCGATCAAGTAAATAATCAGCATATTGTACCGACTGTAATAGAATCCTCCGCAGGAGTTGACCGCACCTTTTTAACCTGCTTGGTTGATGCATATCGCGAAGAAGAAGTAAAAGGTGAACAGCGCATTGTACTTAAACTATCACCAAAAGTAGCGCCGATAACCTGCGCGGTTTTCCCATTAGTTAACAAAAATGGTTTGCCTGAGATTTCGGAGAATATTTTTACTGAAATTCAAACTGAATTCAGTGCATTTTTCGATCAGGGTGGTTCTATTGGTCGACGTTATCGACGTCAGGACGAAGCTGGCACACCTTACGGTATTACAATCGATCACCAAACTTTAGAAGATAATACCGTTACGCTTCGTGATCGTGACACAATGGAGCAAATTCGAATTCCGGCTGACCAAGCACTTAGTGAATTGAGAAAGAGACTACAATAAATTTTAGAACATTCTGTTTTTACCAATGTCTAGAATTAGGTAAAATGAAAATATTTATAAAATATATATTTCTCCTCTATTCAATTTTTACGCTTATCTATGCACAGGAAAATCAATATTTTGCGAAAAATGGAATGGTGGTTTCCGCCTCTCAATTAGCTTCACAAGTTGGTATAGACATAATGAAATCCGGTGGAAATGCCATTGATGCAGCAGTAGCTACAGGATTCGCTTTGGCAGTTACTTACCCACAAGCTGGTAATATTGGTGGTGGTGGATTTTTAGTTGCTCATTTAGCTGATGATAGAAATATTACAATTGATTTCCGCGAAACTGCCCCATCAGCCGCTCACCGTGATATGTATTTAGACGAAAACGGCGAAGTAATTAAGGATATGTCTCTAAGATCGCATCGTGCAGTTGGTATTCCCGGTTCAGTTGCCGGACTACTCACTGCTTGGCGCTTTTATGGTTCAGGAAATATTTCTCTTAAACAATTATTAGAACCAGCAATTATACTAGCGAAAAATGGTTTTTCAATATCAAATAGATTTGCCCAAAATTTAAATGAATACAAATCATTATTTGAAAAAGATGATGGAGCAAGTAAAGTCTTTATACGTAATAACGGTATTCCTTGGAAAAAAGATGATTTGCTTATCCAAAAAGAGCTTTCAAAAACTTTACAACGAATTGTCAAATATGACATAGATGGATTTTATGCAGGCAATACAGCTAAATATATTGTTAAAGAAATGGAAGCGGGTAATGGTCTAATAACATTAAAAGATTTAAAATCATATTGTCCAAAGTTGCGTGCTCCAATAAACGGTATGTATAAAAACTATGATATTGTATCAATGGGACCACCAAGCTCAGGTGGTATACTACTGGTTCAAATGCTAAATATGTTAGAAAATTATGAGCTTGATTCATTGGAATTTAACTCAACTGATTATATTCATTTATTAACCGAAATTGAACGGCGTGCTTATGCTGATCGTGCGGAACATTTAGGAGATAACGATTATTGGGATGTTCCAATAAAAATGCTTATTTCAAAAAATTATGGTAGCGAACGTGCGCACAATATTTCAATGCAAAAAGCTACACCAAGTACCGAAGTCTTTGCCGGTGATCCATTAGCTTATGAAAGTACTGAAACCACACATTATTCAGTAATTGATAAAGACGGAAATGCGGTAAGCATTACCACTACATTGAACACAAGTTTCGGATCCGGAATTTTAGTCGATGGCGCCGGATTTTTCTTGAATAATGAAATGGATGACTTTTCTGCGAAGCCAGGTACTCCTAATGTCTTTGGATTAGTTGGGAATAAAGCCAATGCCATTTCTCCTAATAAACGTCCGCTAAGCTCTATGACGCCCACTATTGTCTTAAAAAACAATAAACCCTATATAATTATTGGTTCACCCGGCGGATCAAGAATAATTACTACTGTTCTACAAGTTATTCTAAATGTAATTGAACATGAAATGAATATTTACAAAGCAGTTTCCGCACCTCGAGTACACTCTCAATGGCTACCGGATGTTATTATGACTGAACCCGATGCAATATCTGATTCTATACAAAAAGAACTAGAATTTCGAGGACACAAAATTACACAAAGGGATTATATTGGTTCCGCAAATGGTATTTTAATCAAAGAAGATGGGTATTACGGCGGACCTGACCCACGTTGGGAAAACTCTGCAATCGGTTACTGATTATTCATCAGATATTAAACGCTTTCCGATATTTACAACATCATCAATATGATATCCGAGTTTTTGATAAAATTCAATAACACCGGAATTGGTTGTCCGTACCTGAACTTGAAGTTTCGGACATCCCAATTTTAACAAACGACGTTCAGCTTCTTTCATCATTTGCTTTGCAATTCCTTTGCGTTGAATTTTAGGATTCACTGCTAAATAATTTACCCACCCGCGATGACCTTCGTATCCTACCATCGCAGTTGCTATGATTTTATCGTCCAGTAACCCTATTAGGAATAATTCCGGTTGTATGTTAGCTTACGTTCAATATCGCGCAGGGGATCATTCCAAGGAACAACAAGACCACATGCTTTCCATAGATGAACAACGTCCCCACAGTCGGATTCATGATAACTTCTAATTATTACCTTCATTCTGTTTAATAATGAAAATCGCTTTTACCTATGTACTCGCGCAGTAGCGATATCCCCGGAACATATTTTTCATCTAGATTTGCGAAAAATGATAAAAATAAATCCAATCGTTCAGCCAACTGTTTTACGTTATCATCCCCTTGTACATTTTTTAATAGTGGGCGGGCATACTTTGCTAAAACCGGCAATTCATATACAAGCGAAGAGTTAAAAATTAAATTTGCTTCTTCACTATGCGGAAATATATTTTTCTCTTCACCTAATCTAACTGATGCCCACCGTTCTAATGTTTTTTCTGGAAGATAACCCCGGAATTTATTATCACGCACCAATCTGCGAAGTAAACGGTTATCCGATGTTGAAATTCTATGATTAGCATCTATGTTCATTTGAGTAATTGCGCTGATATATAATTTTTCAACTCGATCTTGACCAAGTTTTTCAGTTAGTATAGGATTAAGTCCGTGAATACCTTCGACAATTACAAAATCCCAATCGCCAAGCTCCAATTTTTTATCTGTATCTTTACCAATTCCTAAATCAAAATTGAAATGTCTTTCCGGTATTGCTTTCCCATCTAGCAATGCATTTAATCGGTCAACTAATAAATCAACATCGAGCCCGTCAATTGATTCAAAATCTTGCTTGCCATCATCTCCAACCGGTAATAATTCGCGATTTATAAAGTAATCATCCATGGAAATTGTCTGAGAGCGAAAACCATTGACCCTTAATTGTATCTTTAGTCGTTTGCTAAAAGTAGTTTTACCGGCAGAAGATGGTCCTGCAATTGTTATAACACGTTTTTCGGGGAAACCCGATACTATCTCATCGGCAATATCACTAATCTTTTTCTCATGAAGGCCTTCAGCAACCCAAATTAATTCTTTTATTTCACCGTTATCAATGGAGTCATTCAAATCACCAATTGTTGAAATGCCTAAAATTTCAGTCCATTTTTGATGTTCTTCCATTGTTTTAAATAGTTTAGGTTGATCCCGAAATGGAGCGACTCCATCTGGCCGTAGCATCGTAGCAAATCTTAATAAAAAACCATCATTATATTTTCTTAAAGCGAATTTTTTCAATTGAGATTTACTGCTTGTGAAAGGCTCTATTATATAATCCCAATATTTTTTATCATATCTTGCAATCGGTATTTGATCTCCTTCCCACCGCTTGGCAATTCCTAACTTACTGTGTGAATTAAATTTAAATAGTTTTTCAATGAATTTCTGCTTAGACCACGATTCAAAAGTTAGTGGTTTGTCATTTGTAATCCATTCACGCATTAATTTTTCCAATTTTTGTAATTCCTCTATTGAGATTGGATTAAAATTAACATCATGACAAAAAAAGCTATCACCAAAGGAATGTTCAATAACCAATAATCTGTCAGGAAATACTTTCTTGAAAGCGCCGGACAGAAAGAACGCTTGAGTTGCGTGTACTGAAGATAAAATTGCCATATTATTTATTCACCTATAATTTTTACAAGGACACGTTTCTTTCGGCGACCATCAAATTCACCATAGAATATTTGTTCCCAAGTTCCAAAATGTAGTTTACCATTAGTTACTGCCACAACAACCTCTCGCCCCATTATTTGCCGTTTATGATGTGCATCACCATTATCCTCACCGGTACGATTATGATCGTATTGATCAATTGGAGCATGGGGTGCCAATTTCTCTAACCACCGCTTATAGTCACGATGTAATCCTGATTCATCATCATTAATAAAGACCGATGCAGTAATATGCATAGCATTCACTAAACATAATCCTTCTTGGATACCGCTTTCTAACAGTGCTTCATTAACCTGTGAAGTGATATTAACAAATTCCATCCGTTCCGGTATATTAAAATATAATTCCTTATAAAATGATTTCATCCTTTCCTCAAAATATCAATTTAATTGATCAAATATTAATCGTACAAATACTGATGTTCCGACCAAAAGCGCTCTTTCGTCTATATCAAAATGCGAACAATGGTGAGGTACGGACATTAGTTTTTTGTCAGGCGGAGCAGAACCAATAAAGAAAAAACAACCGGGTATCTTTTGTAAATAATAACTGAAATCCTCAGCCCCCATCGTAAGATATGGTTCAATGGCTCCTTTGCTTACAATTTTATTGACAGCCCGTATAACATTATGAGAAGCATCAACATCATTGATTGTTGGAGGATAACCATCCTGATAATCTATCTCTATAATTGCGCCAGTTGATTTTGCGACACCATCAATAATTTCTTGCATGCGAGTTTTGACCATCAATCTATTTTCCTCGGTCATTGCACGAACAGTCCCTCGCAATTTCACTTCATCGGCCATAATATTAAAACCATTGCCACCTTTTATTTTCCCAACTGTAATCACTGTGCTTTCTAATGGATCAGTATTACGGCTTACAATAGTCTGTAAACTCATTATTAAATTTGATGCTGTTACAATTGCATCTACCGTGCCTTGCGGTGCTGCTCCATGTCCGCCTACACCTTTTATTACAATGTCAAAGATATCTGCTGCTGCCATAATAGCCCCCGACTTAACGCCAATTTCACCATACGGTTGGAAATTCCACAAATGCATACCATATATTTCATCAACATTTTCCAAACATCCATCGGCTATCATATAACGTGCACCGCCCTCCTCCTCCTCAGCCGGTTGAAAAATAAATCTAATATTTCCGCTTAAGCGATCTTTGCTTTGCGACAATATTTTTGCAGCTCCCAATAACATTGCCATATGTCCGTCGTGACCACAGGCGTGCATAACGCCATTATTCTGAGATTTATAAGAAACTTCACTTGTTTCCTGAACCGGTAAAGCATCCATATCTGCCCGCAACGCGATTGTCTTTCCTCCGGTTTTACCACGTAAATCACCAATCACTCCGGTTTTACCAATTCCGGTTCTAACCTCTATTCCATAGGATTTTAATTTATTTGCAATTACTTTTGCAGTACGGCATTCCTTAAATCCAAGTTCAGGATGCTTATGAAAATCCCTTCTATTTGCGATGATCTCAGCTTTTATTGCGTTTACTTCAGATAGGATTTTGATGCTCATAAATGTTCACCAATATTTTCAATAGTTGCGCCAATCAGTTTGGCAAAATCATCTTTTGTGCGATTTGCTGTTTCAATTACTTCATTATGTGTGAGAGGTTGATCAAGTATACCAGCTGCGTAATTTGTGATAATAGAAATACCGATTGTTTCAACTCCTAGTTGTTCAGCTGCTTGCAATTCCGGGACTGTACTCATTCCAACTGCATCACCGCCTAAATTTCGAATATATTCAACCTCGGCAGGAGTTTCATATCCAGGACCTTGCGTCCAACAGTAAATTCCTTTTTCAAGTTTAACTTTTACACTTTTACTTGCTTCTTTTACACAATCCAATATCTCGGATGATGTATTATTTACAATTTGCGGTGTATTGGGGCTTTCTCGAAATGTACAATCTGCATATCCCTTGATTACCATTAGTGTCCCGGGAGATATACTTTTTCTAGCTGAACCGGCAGCATTCGTGATTATTATATACTTAACCCCAAGTTTATGAAATAATTGAATAGGTAATGTTACGGTTTCGATATCATAGCCTTCATAATAATGGAATCGCCCTTTTGCGGCTATTAGAGGAATATTTTTATAATTTCCGATTACAAACTCTCCGGTATGACCTTCAACCGTAGGTAGTGGATAATTAGGGATTGCATGATACGTAATTACAATTGGTTTTTGTATCTGTTCTGTAAAATCTCCTAATCCTGAACCTAATACTACTGCCATTCCATGAGTAAATCCGGAGCGACTTCCGACATAATCTGCCATTTTTGATACGTTATATTTCATAAATTAATTACCTATGTTACCACCAATTGTCCACAGCCGGCATTTATATCTGCACCCTTACTCCATCTAGTAGTTACCGTAAAAGGAACATTTAATAAATTGCCAAGAAATTCTTTGATTTTATCATCACTTGGACGTACAAATTTACCTCCAATCTCATTATAAGGAATTACATTCAATTTGCATGGTAAATCACTAATTAAATCAGTCAGCCTTTTAACGTCTAACTCTGAATCATTAATATCCGACAAAAGTACATATTCAAATGTTACAAGATTCCTTGTTTCATTATTATAATATTTAACTGATTCGATTAATTTATCAATTGGATACTTTTTTGCGATTGGCATGGTTTTTAATCGCTGCTCCTGCGTAGAGCCATTCAAACTGATTGCCAATTTATATCTTTGTTTTTCTTCTGCAAATTTATGTATTTGTGGAACTATTCCTGCAGTCGAAATAGTAATATGCCGTGCTCCCAAATTGATTCCGTCCGGATTATTTAACAAATCGGCTGATTTAATTACATTGTCATAATTTAAAAACGGTTCGCCCATCCCCATAAAAACTACATTAGTAATTGGTTTTTCTGATTCTTTTAATAATAATAAATACTGTGCTACAATCTCACCAACGGTTAGATTTCTAATAATGCCCATAGTACCGGTAGCACAAAATTCGCAACCTAACGCACATCCAATTTGAGAAGAAAGACATATCGTAATACGTTTTTGTTCTTTCATCAAAACGGCTTCGATTTTTTCTCCGTCTTGACATTCCAATAAATATTTCCGTGTTTTTGCCGATTTCGCTCCCGTTACCTTTAATATTTTTAACGGATTGAATAAGTAATTGTCTGCAATATTAACTTTCAGTTGCTTTGGGAGATTTTCCATTTCCGCAAAGGATTGAATATTACGTTTATATATCCAATTAAAAAGCTGCTCCGCTCTGTACTTTTGTTCATCAAAATCTGTTACAATAGAAATAAAATCATCTAAATTCATTCCAATTAATGACGATTCAATATTTTTTCTTTTTAATGACATTGTCAGCAATAATTATAGAAAGAAAAATCCCCCATTCGGGGGATTCTTCATCATAATAAAAAAATCCTTAAATTATAGTTCTTTAGATCTATCAAAATATTCCTGTGCCTTATCTGTATCACCTTGACGTAATAATACACG
>JAUXHY010000118.1 GCA_030621275.1 bacterium
GCCATCATCTTTCGCCTCATACGAATTTGTTCTTGCATTTCCTTCGTAAACTTACTCTTGAACATTGCCAACTTTAAACGTTGCGTATTATCTAAAATTCCGTTCAATTCAGTCATAAAACGCATTTTTTCATCAACCTTTTGTTTCTCTAAAGCAGTAATCTTACCTAACATTTTATTGAATTCACTATCTGATATGTCTTTACCATCTTCAACCTTCCGGCGAATGTCTTTAACCGCTTCCATTATTTCAGAGTTAAATTTCTCTATATTATCACGATGAGCTTTCATTCTAGGAAAAAATTTATCGGCTTGCTCCGGTACAAGTTCTAATTCTTCCGTTAATTTCCAAGTTATCATCATTTCCATACGTTCACTTGGTTGGCCAAATCCTTGTGGACCCGGATGAGCCATATTGTGTTTCATACCAACCACACCCATGGGTCTATGACTCCTCGGCAATTGATTTGTTCTAGGTTGTGCCATAAGGGATGAAATCATTACAATCGCTAAAAGTACTATTATTGTTTTTTTCATAATTGATTCTCCATATTATTATTTATTTGATAATTCGCATCATAGAAAAACTCCATTGTTGACCAAATATCATCACTATTTTCAACTAGATAAACTGCCAATTCATCATAATATTCTTCCGCCATCTCTTCTGTAATATTCTCATTAATCAGATATTCCTCATATTGAATACTTGATGCATTGTTACTTAACTGAGTAAATGCTAATACACCGACCAATACTACAATTACACTCATGGATATTCCATAAGATAATCTTTGTTGGTTTCGGATTCTTTTTTCTCGAGTTGTATGTAATCTATCTAAGAAATTGTCAGCATCAATTACGGCGTGCTCATCAGAAAATAAATTTTGAATTTGTTTTTCAATATTCATCTTACATTTCCTAATTGTTTTTTTAATTGATTAATTCCATAATGATAATTTGTCTTTACTGAACTCTCACTTTTTCCAATAATAAAAGCAATATCTTTATGAGGCATATTTTGAGCTACACGCATCGTGACCACCATTCGTTGTGTTTTTGGTAATTTTGCCACAGCATCCCACAGTTCCTTTTTAGTCCAATCGGACTCTGCTCCGGGGCTATCATCAATTTGTTCGGGACTGTCATCAAGATGGAGCCACTTGCGCCATTTGCTTCGTCCCAAATAATTATTTGCGGAATTGACGTTAACACGATATAAATAGGTCTTAAAATTTGCTTCAAATCTAAATTTTTTAAGACTTTTATGTAATTTAAGGAAAACGTCCTGTGCCAAATCTTCAGCATCCATCGGATCATTGGTGATTTTAATAAAGAAATTGTATACTTCATCAAGATACCGCCTGACCAATTCGTCGAAGGCTGTAACACTGCCATTTTGATATTGTTGAATGAGTTCATTGTCGTTTTTCATCTTTCATTGCCTATTTAGACACAGAGCTTATAAATAAGTTAAATTTTTAATGTCCACATTTAAAAATAGTTTCTTTCTCAAATGAAAAAGCCCCCCCGCAGTTGCGGGTGGGCTTTTCTACTATTATTAAATAATTACAACTATTTCAACAACATCAATTTAGTAGTCTTTACATCATTACCCGCAGTAATCTTGCTAAGGTAAATACCTGCAGGCGCTTGTCCTCCATGTTGATTAGTTCCATTCCATATTACTGAGTGCCAACCGGGGGTTTGTTCACCATTTAGAAGCGTAGTGATCAATTGACCGGCTATATCATAAATTTGTATTTGTACAGACAAGGCATGGCTTGTCTCTACATTAGCTAATCCGTATCTAATTGTCGTACTCGGATTAAATGGATTCGGATAAGCAGGCAATACTATAAATCCAGTTGGTAATGTATCAAATAACTCATTTTCTACCAAGGTCAGGTCTTTATCATCAATATATACACGTACATGTCCGGCATTATTACCTATACCATCATTATTCAACGCTCCAATGGCAACCCTTTTACCATCAGGTGATATTGAAACTGACCAGCCGAACCTGTCCGCAACTGCTTCTGCATCTATATCATCACCTAACTGTGTCCACGATTGGGCAAAAACAATATTAAGGGAGCAGATAATAAGAATTGGAATTAATAAAAATATATTTTTCACACTAACCTCCTTGTTATTATTAAATATAAGTCAGGCAGCACATTTTAATATATTGTCAGTAAATGAATTTAATATATTTTTTACAAGTATATTGAAATTTTATTTGAGTACCAGATATTATTATTTAACATATAAATTAGTTTTTTTTAATTAAGATAAAATTACGATTATTCTACAATCCACTCTTAATTTTGAATATGATATACAAACGCGGAACGTTCACCGGCAACAAATCGCAAAGTGCTGCAATTATACATAAACTTGCCCCGCTGATGATAATCGCCGGGGCGGGAACCGGTAAAACCACTACTCTCCTTCATCGCATTTATTATTTGATCGAGCACTATAAATTAAAACCGGAGAATATTTTAACAATAACTTATACCGAAAGAGCTGCCAAGGAGCTGAAAACACGCATTGTAAAGAATATTGGAGATTCCGCAAATGCGATGACAATCAGTACTTTCCATGCTTTCTGTTATAATATTGTAAAGGATAATCAATCTTCTTCCAATTCCGCTCCAATCTTAATGGAAGATGGTGATGCTATTTATCTTTTCTTACAAAATTTTGATGAATTAGGTCCGTTTGAATCACGGTTATTTGTCAATGATCCAATTAAGTCGATAACTAAAAGTTTTATTCCATTCATTAATCGCTTAAGAGATGAGTTAATTGATCCAAGTAATAAAACAAATCCCATTATTGATGATGAATTAGTTACCGAAGAAACAATTGCCCAACTGAACGATTTGAAACGTATTTATCCCTTATTCCAAAAATGGAAAAAGAAACAGAATTTTGTCGATTTTGGTGATATGATCTTGGATTGCTATAATTTGCTTGAAACTAATAAATCAATACTAGAACAAGTTCAAAATAAGTATAAATATATCATTATAGATGAATTTCAAGATAATAATTATGCTTTAAATGAGATTGTTAGTCAGATAGTTGGTAAATCAGGACAGCTAACGGTAGTCGGTGATGAGGATCAGGTAGTTTACAGTTTTCGGGGTGCTAGCAAATATAATGTAACTGCATTCAGGGATAAATACAAAAATCTAGATAATTATACTGAGATCGCATTAGAAGAGAATTTTCGATCTACTCAAGAAATTCTTAATGTCGCTAATAATTCAATCTCGAACGCAAAAAATAGAGAACATAAACAATTAATTGCCTGTGACAACAAATCCGGTAAAAAACCACATTTAATTCAAGTAGACAACAAATTTCATCCGATGGTTATTGCCGATGTTATTAAGGAATTATCTAATAATTATGATTATCAAGATATGGCGGTACTTTGCAGGACAAAAGCGCAAGTAAAAACAATATCCGATCATTTATCAAATGAAAATATTCCGACTCGTACTTATCTAATCAATTATTTTGAAATTCCCGAGATCAAAGATTTATTAGCTTGGTGTAATTTAATTGTTGAAACCGAATATCAAGATTCAGGATTGTATAGAATTATATCGAGATTTATTGATGAGGATACAGCAAATAAGATATTTAATCAGTTTTCTAAGCGAGATTACACACCGCGCTTTGAATTAATACAAAATATTAAAAATAATGAAATTAAAAAATTTGTAAATCAAATAATCAATCTTCGCAGTTTAATTCCAAAGAAGAATGCCTCTGAATTAGTTTGGGAGATATGTGTTACCTCTAAAATCTTGCGACCACTATTGAATAGTTACGAATGGAAAGACCAATTAGCTTTATTGAACTTGGGACAATTTATAAATCGTTCTTTAGGTTTTACCGCTCGTCATAAAAATGATAATAATTTAAAATCATTTACGAACTATATGAATGTTTTACAAGATTCAAATAGTATTCAAACATTATATCCGATTGATAAACATGTTTCGCAAACTGTTCTCGTAAATACGATTCATGGCGTTAAAGGTGGTGAATTTCCAATTGTATTTATGCCGTTTAATCGATCTGCAAGTTTCCCTCTAAATTTTAAGAAAAGCAACTTGCTAGAACTTCCACCCGCAGAATGGTTATCATATTCTACAGAAAATCAACTTTCCCTTAAAGAACAACATATTGAAGAAGAAAGAAGGCTATTTTATGTAGGCATGACAAGAGCTCAAGAATTACTTTATCTATTCTCCCCAACTAAAGCTACATCAACATTTATTAAAGAATTAAATAAGGATTTATTAAAGGTATCCGATATGGAAATTGATACAATACAAAATGAACCAAAGACTTATTCAGCCCTGCGAAATGATTATGAAAAACGATTGACAAATTCTCTAAATCAGAATCAGTTTTCAATTGCTAACGACTCATTACAAGCTATTGAAAGAATTACTCAAATTGAAAAAAATGAAACTATTATTTGGGAAAATGAAAAATGGGAAATTGAGCTAAAATCGCAACTGAAAGAACCATTACAAATGAATATTCCTGAAAAACTCAATCTTTCAGCAAGTTCAATTGAAACATATCAACAATGCCCACTTAAATACCGCCTCAGCAACATTGATAAAATTCCGCAAGTAAGCAGTAAACCGCAACTGACGTTTGGAAATATCATCCATCGAGTATTAGAACAATTTCACCAACCAAATAGAGAACAAACTGAAGCACGACTATTAAAATTACTTGATGCTAATTGGGAATCACTTGGATTTGACTATGAAACTCAAGAAACCGATTTTAAGCGTCAGGGAATTGAATTATTAACAAATTATTATGACTATTTAATTAAATATCCCGCTAATATAATAGAAAGGGAATTTCAATTTTCCTTTGAAATAGAAGATATTATTATAAATGGGAAAATTGATCGAATTGATAAGGGCAATACAGGATATAATGTAATTGATTATAAAACTAGTAAAACAGCTACTAAAGCAAATAAAAGCATGCAATTAGCTATTTATTCGATGTATCTAGAACAGGAGAAACAGCTTGAGATTGGCGGTTTACCCGAATCCGCTGCTTTATACTTTTTACGGGAATTTGAAGAACCGGTAAGAACTCATAAGTTTAGCCCAACTGAACTCATCGAAATACGGGAAAAAATTCTTGAAGTTGGCAAAAATATCAGAAACCAAGAATTTAAATCATGCAAAGGTTTCCATTGTGATTGGTGTGATTATAAGAGTCTACTT
>JAUXHY010000264.1 GCA_030621275.1 bacterium
AGCTAAAGCAATATAAATTAATATTTTATAATAGGGCATTTAATCGTTTTAATATTGTTTTTGTTCTTTTAATTAATTTTTGACGAGTTACATCACCGCCGGGTGCAAAGCGACCTGCATCGCACGTTTTTAATAAATCCATTAAATTATCAATTATAGATTTATCAGTAATCTTTTCGCTAAGAATGGAATTCACTTTCAGAGGATCTAATTTATCAGAAGTAAGTTGCATTTTATCTTTTAGATATCCATAAACTGTGTTGGATGTATTGGTAAATTGGTCGCCATCAGATTTTCTGAGTTTTTTAAATGCTCTTTTTAAAGCACGCTTTGATTTACGAAAATCTTCAGATGACAATCTTTTTGCGTGTATCTTGAAAATTAATGACGGTAATAATATTAATATTGCCGAAAGTAAATATATTCCAAATATCAAATATGGATTGTGATCCCGCTTCCATTTAATATCATTTGCACGAATAAACCTGATATCCTCGCCTAATAATTCAATTTCTTCCTTGGAGTATCCGGGAACTCCGCTTACAATATTATCGTCCGGTTCCACCAATATTTCAAATGATTGTGTCGATGTACTTCTCCATTTTCTAACTTTTGGATTGAAATATGGAATTTCAATCTCGGGTATTACATACCGACCGGTCTTACGCGGAATCAAAATATATTCTTTGGTGATGGTTCCTGTAATTTGATCGCGAAAAGGCTCTTTTTCAGTTTTAATTGTAGGTGGAAATACTTCAATGTTTTGTGGAAATTGTACATCCGGTAAACTAAAAACGTCTATATTGCCCGTTCCTTTAAATTCAATTTTAAGTGTAGCAGCGTTATTTGCTTTAACATTAATTGGAAGAATTGAACTAGAGATCTTAAAATCACCGACAGCACCGGTGAAACCTTCGGGGATTTCTCCGGGAAACTCTCGTACATTGATCAAGGTTTGCTTGGTCCGTAAAACTTTCGGTACGGTTTGATTTCTGAAAGAACCAAAAAATGGATCATTAAAAAAATTATTATTGCTACTTCTTTTTACCGTGACGTTACAATTCATTGTCATTGGTGTTAATTCAAGTCTGCCTGATTTAGTCGGAAAGAGTGCAAGACGATAAAGTGTAGCCATTTTATAACTAACACCTTCCAAAACTACATCCTTGAAATCAACCTGTTGAGGTGCAAATAATTCTTCAGCCCAAAATCCGGTATGTTTTGGAACGTCTATACTCTGAACAGACATATTAACACGGGTAAACAGTTTATATGTAACTGTGATCTGTTCACCAACATATGCGTTTTCTTTATCTATCTCAATGGATAAAAACAACTCATTTGATTGATAGTTTTCATCAGACTCAGCTACGTTCATCAAAATTGACTGAGTTTGTACCACATTTTTGCCAACAGTAACAGCCAATTGGGGAATTGTCAGTTTTCCTTCACGTTTTGCTACCAAAGACCACGATAAACTTCGAGAACTAGTACTTTTTCCATTTATCCATTGCATATTTGTTTGTTGCGAAGGACCGCTTACAATGGAAAAATCGTTTAGTAATAATGCTAAATCAACTTCGGGATTTTTATTAGCATTAATTGCTTCAACTTTAAATGTAAAGACATCACTTAATTGGATATTATTTGAGCTGACAGTCGCCCTTACTTCCTGTGCATTGACAAATGAAAATATAGATAAAATAATTATTAGAATCGATTTGCGCATTCCTAAAATTACCAATCCTTTTCAAATTTACGAGAAGATTGCTGAGCCATTTTCACTTTTTGATGAATTTTTTCTTCATCTTTTAACGCATCTAAAATTGCTTCAGCATTCATTTGTTTTTGAGTTTTTGGAGCGTCCCGTTCCTCTTGTTGGCTCGAATCAGATTCTTCATCTTCTTGTTTATCCGGTTCTTCTTTGTCCGTATCTTGCGGTTTATTTTCTTGATCATTATCATTCTTGGAATCATTTTGCTGTTGATTCTGCTCATCCTGTTGATCGTCCTGATTTTGCTCTTGCTGCTGTTGAGTAATATACTTTGCTAATTCATAATTAAATTTCGCATCATCATCATTCGGATTTAACTCCAAGGCTTTACGATAAAAAGCGATACTTTCTTCCATTTTTTGCTGACTATACAGAGAATTACCCAAATTATAATATGCTCTATTTTGTATATTAATATCTTTAGAATTCAAAGCTTCTTCAAAAGATTTTGCAGCATTCGGAATATCTCCTAACTGATATTGACTTGCACCTAAACCAAGACTTGCAGCCGCATCATTTTCTCTTACAGTAAGAATTTGTTCGTAATACGATTTTGCTTCTTCAAATTTTTTATTTTTATAATTATTTAATCCATCATCGTCAGCAAATAGACCGGTAATAGCGATAATAAAAAACATCAATGATATGAATATCAGATTTCTCATTTAAATATTATGTTCTTCTTTTTTCTTTCGTTTCGTCGGAATGATAAATGCAATAACTGCAAAAATTAATGAAAATATCGCAAATATTTGATATCTGTCTTCAAATTCAGCATATTGATGTGAACTAAACGTTTTTTTCTCCATCGTACTTATTACGTCATTTAATTTTTCAGCGTTATTAGTTTGATTATCTATTCTAATAAAAATTCCATTACCCGCTTTAGCAATGTCTCTTAAGATAGGCTCATTTAATACAGTTGTGATTAATT
>JAUXHY010000006.1 GCA_030621275.1 bacterium
TTACCCATTTTACGGGGGCGGTTATATTGGGTATACAACGACCATTTCGATAATGGGTCACTTTCAAGTTCTCCGCCATCCAAAGTTGCTTGCCTATTATAACAGTTTTGTACCGATTCCCGTCTACGTCGATGCATTTGGCAGGAATTATTGTTTCCTTTTGGCTTTTTCGTGATTTAGCTGAAGCTTTCAGTTGTTTTACTACTGATTCTCCCAGATTTTTAAGGACATCGTCCTTTGAATTCTGGATACAATTTTGTATCGGATTAATTGCATGTGTATTCACGATTTTGCCAAGAGATCTGATTACCGCACTCTTTACATTTCCATCCGGATCTGACAGAGCTTTAATCAAAGATTTGTTTACCCTTTTATCATCATAATGAGCCAATAATTCAACTGCAGAATAGCGGGCGTAATTATTTCCGACTTCAATCACTGTTGTAAGCGGCACAATTAACCTTTAATCTTTCTTTTCGGCTAAATCAGCTAGTTCTGCTGCAGCTTCTGATTGATTGGAATCAGACTTTAAAACCTTAACAAGTTCAAGTATTTTTTCAATATTAGACGCGTCATTTGTTAGATTAGAAGTTTTCATTTTAAGTATCTCCTAGAAAAATGATATCAAATATTTGTAAAAAAATAGATAACGATTGGGTATAACTAATATTTATAACGAATTTTCATAATAAAATATTAATAATCAAATGTAATTAAAAGTTAACATTTTATAATAATTTACATTAGTATTAATATAGAGAATAATTTGATGAAAGTAATCTTAATAGCAGCAATTACACTTGACGGACATATTGCCCGTCGAAGCGATGAAGCGATAACTTGGTCTAAAGATTTAAAACTATTTAAGAAACAGACAATGGGATATCCTGTGATAATGGGATCCAATACGGAAAAGACTCTCGCAGTTGAACTTAAAGGTCGTGAAAAAATAGTTATTCATCGAAATGATAATGCAAAGGAAATATTGGGCGAATTAGATGCAGAAAAATGTTTTATTATTGGTGGTGGAATGACTTACACAAAATTTGCACCATTTTTAACGCACATGTATCTTACTCCACACCCTATTGTATTTGGAAAAGGAATACAACTATTTCCGAATTTAAAAGAAGAGATATCCTTAAAATTTATCCGAAAAGTTACTGTCGATAAAGCTGACGGGATATTCCAATTTCAATATAAAGTAATCAGATAACTAAATTTTTTGACAGTGTGGGCAAATATGTGTGCCACGCTGTGCAACCCTAATTTTTTCAATAACAGTCTTGCAGCGCGGACATTTTTTGTCTTGGCGTCCAAAAACCTGTAACTGTTCTCTAAAATTCCCCTTTTCCCCTTCGCCAAAATAAAAATTAATTATAGTAGTTCCTTGATTGTCAATAGCGGTTTGCAAAAGTCTTTGAATTGCAGCATGTAATACATTTGATTTTTTTCTACTTACCACTGAACTAATCTGTTGAGGATGTAACCGTGCAAACCAAAGGGCTTCATCAACATAAATATTTCCAAGACCCGCTATGAACCCCTGATCTAACAAAAGTGGTTTAAGTTGACGTTTATTTTTATGCAAATTATTATATAGCCAATCTCCGGTAAAATCTTTTGATAACGGTTCAACGCCCAACTTATTATTAATGTAATCCATAGAATCATAATAATAAAGTCTTCCGAATTTTCTGTAATCCTTAAAATATAAAGACGCTTTATCAGTGAAATTTATGATTGCAGTAAGATGCTTAAGTTTATCATCTTCAGATAATTTTAATAATAATCTTCCGGTCATTCGAAGGTGAATTAAGAGAAATCCATTATCAAAATTGAGGGCAATGTATTTTCCTCTGCGGGTAACATCAATTATAGATTGTCCGGCAACCAATTTATTAAATCGCTTTGGCGTGTGGGTTGCTAAAACTTTATCATAATTATTTTGAGGAATAACACCTTGTATTATCTTTCCTACAATATTGGGACGGACATAACGTACGACAGTTTCTACTTCAGGAAGTTCAGGCATATATTAATATAGTAATTTGTTAGTACAATATTATTAAAAAGAAGAGTTAATTGGAACTGTTAATATTAATTAGAAAAACGATAAATGAAAACCCCAGAGTATCTTTACTGTAAAATAATTTTAATTGATATGTCAGGGATTCAGCGGGTGTCACAATTTGATTCACAAGGTGTATCATAACGAAACACACCACAAACACCACGCCAAGCCTAATTCGATAGTTATATTGAAGTTACTGCTTTGGCACAATATTTGATACATATCTTATAAGACAAGCAATGATAATACAACTACATGAATGAAAAAGGAATTACAAATGATACAGAAAACAGCCCAGAAGGATAACATTAATTCATTTAATTGCTTTTTTGATTCAAGTAGTTTTCAAAATGAATTTGCTAATAAGAATGGTTTTATAAGTTTTGATAAATTAGTCAATGCCGGTGGTTCTGGTGAAATGAATGCGTTAAGCGCATCGCGCTACATAAGAATTACGGAGGGTGTAACCCTTTTTGGGAGGGGGAAGCAAAAACCCAAAACTTGGTGAGGCACGCTATAGCGACATCAACCCCGGCATTGACTATTATTGTTAAAGCAATATTGTATGAAAGATTGTAAAGATATTTGAAAAAACAGATTAGCTAAACAATATGTGTGTTTTCTACTAAGAATAATGGGAATTGGCTATTGCGAGCGGGGGAAGCTAATTCCTGTTATTTTGTAGAAAAACATTGTTAAGAAATTTTTTTAACTAAATATGAGATGAATAAAAAAAATAGAAAATAAAAAAAAATTACCCCCGAAGTCCAGGAGCACAGGTTCCCTACTTACAATAAAACTAACCTTTGTGACTCTCTTATTATTAAATCAATAAACTCACCTTTGAAAATATCTTGGACAAACTAGTGCGCTCTCATTAAAACAGAAAATCACCATTCTGTTTTGGGGGCGCACTACTATATTCATATATAAATATAGTATTATTGTTTCTAGTTGCTATGAACAAGTAATTTCATCGGGTTAAATGATGAAATATTTTAAATACATACTAGTAATTGTACCACTGTTAATTTTACTGACATTCCTAACCGTCAAACTGTATTTCCATTATGATGTTCCTGAATACTATGGCACTCAAGTACTGGAAGAATTACAAGATACGGTTGAGGTTTTTACAGATTCTTATGGAGTTCCTCATGTTTTTGCTCAAAATAATGAAGATTTGTTCTATACAGCAGGATATATAATTGCTCGGGAACGATTGTTTCAACTATCGTTATTGGCAGCTGTAGCGCGTGGTGAAATTTCAAGAATACTTGGAGGTGGTTACACCGAACACGATGATTATATAAAACAGAATAAACCATTTTCAATAAACCATGGTAGTATGTCAACAATTAATTCTGAAAACGAATTATTAATTCAAGCTTACTGTTCAGGTATAAATTCCTGGGTTGATGAAACGAAAGGAACGTTACCGCTTTCTTTTAAAATATTGAATACAAAGCCTCTCAAGTGGACATCATTGGATGTAATTAATGTTGTTTCAATGATGACTAGCACTCTTTACCAGAATAGAAAAGCAGAATGGTTTTTAAATACAATCGGACAATATTTTGGAGATACAAAGCTTCTAGAAATGCTGGATGTTGATACTTTTAATCAGATAAATGTGGAAAAGTATTTTTCAATTGATTCCATTAATAAAGACAATTTGGATTTAGAAAATCAAATATGGGAGCTAGTTGGTGCTACCGGTTCATTGCCACAAAACGAGGTGGTGATAATACCAAAAGAGCAAACGGCTTACCAAAAACCTATTCTTATATTTGAGGATATTTGGGGTTTGCAACAACCCGCAAAATGGTATGACATACATCTTGTTGGAGGCGATTATAATATAGAAGGTGCTGTAATTCCCGGTTTTCCAATACCATTGGTAGGGAAAAACGATAATATTGCTTGGGCACTGTTGGAACAATTAACGGTTGAAAATATTAACACCCTATTTTATATTGCTGAGGGTAAATTTAATTTGAACCAAAACAATATATTTGATATGTCAATCAGCTATGTAGATACAACTGGATTTTATAGTGACCAAAAAGAATATTCACAGCGGTTTAAATTATTACAAGAAAGTTTCGCTGATTTGGATAAGATATATATTAATGATGTTGTAAATATACTATCTGAAACAAAAAACCCAGGGAAATCCGAAATTGCACAAAGAATAGCAAAAATATATTTAGATAATAATCGTTCTAATAAGATGTCTATGAATATGTTATATGAATGGGATGGTAACGAGTCGGTATTCTCATCGGAAGCATTCTTAATAAATATTATTTATACAAAATTATTAAAAAATCTATTTATGGATGAGTTTTCGTTAGTTGGAGAAGATGTTTTTGATATATTTATCAGACTGCCTATTCTTGCCGAACAAAGTATAAATATGATTCTAAATAACAATGAATCCAGCTGGATTGATAATATTAAAACTGTGAGTTATCAAGAAAAATTAATTGAAATAGTTATTAAATCAGTTGATGAAGCTATCAATGAAATCGAAAGTGATTTTGGAGAAAATATTTTAAGCTGGCAATGGGACAAGGTCCATACTAAAATATATAAACATATTTTACATAACAATTCAATTATTGCAAAATTGTACAATTTAAATGTTGGTCCATTTGACGGTTATGGCTCAAATAGTAATTTAAAGGTTAGTGAATATAATTTTGATAATTCATATAATCAAATTTCCGGAACAAGCCTGCGAAGAATATTTGATTTATCTGATATGAGCACAAGCTACTCTATATTACCCACAGGGCAATCAGGTTTACCTAAAAGCGGTCATTATACTGACCAAGTAAAATTGTTTAACGAACACAGTTTCCGCAAGATAGAATTCGATGAGACAGTAATGCGAAATAGTGACCAATATCAAAAATTAGTTTTGTATCCTGCGAAATGATCTTCATTATATTATTTGTAGCATTTGTCTTATTATCAATAAGACACCTATTTTTCTGGAAAGGTATGGATTTTAGTCCGCGGTACAGTAATAAACCAATCTTTTTTGGACATCGCGGTGAACGTAATAAAGCACCGGAGAACACTATTGCTTCGTATCGCTCTGCGATAAAAAATGGCTTGAATGCTATAGAATTAGATGTGATGATGACAAAAGATGAAAAATTAGTTTGTTCACATAATTTTGATTTGGAACGAGAAACTAATGGGAATGGATTTATTGATGATATTGATTATAAAGACTTAGCAAAAGTAAAAACTGGCACACGATTTACAATATCTAAACAAGAGGTAGTTCCATTACTATTAGACGTAGTTAAGTTGCTGCCGAAAAATATTTTAATTAATATAGAGATCAAGACAAAAAGCATATTTGATTTAAAAGTTGCTATTAAAGTTGCTAAATTAATTCAAAATGGAAAAATTTCTCAAAGAGTCATAGTATCCAGTTTTAATCCGTTAGTTCCACGAATTGTAAAATTAGTTTCAAAATCGATTCCAACAGGCTTTATTTACGAGCAAGCTAAATATTTCAAGGGTGTTTTTATTGCACAACCGGATTCTTTACATCCTGAAGCGGAATTCATTACAGACAAGTTGGTTAAGTTTTGCAAAAGGAGAAATATGCGAATTAATGCTTGGACGGTGAATAATGTTTATGCTAGAGATTGGTTAAACAGTAAAAACATTGATGGAATTATTACCGATAATCCCACCTTGGCAGAAAAAATAAATTAGTGCTTAAAACAACGTTTACCGGTAAATACTATTATAATGCTGTGTTCGTTACAAGCCTGAATTACTTCTTTATCACGTATTGAACCACCCGGCTGGATAATAGCCGTTACGCCGGTACTGGCGATTAGATCGATTGAGTCGCGGAAAGGAAAGAACGCATCAGACGCTAACACAGAATTTTCTAACTTGTTACCGGATTTTTTTAGTGCAATTTCAACTGCATCCACGCGCGATACCTGACCTGCCCCGATGCCCAAAGTCGTTTTATCTTTCACAGTAATTATTGCGTTTGATTTAACATGTTTTAAGACTTTCCACGCAAATAACAAATCGTTTAATTCCAAGGATGTTGGTTTCTTCTTGGTTACGGTTTGCAGTTGATTTTCAGTAACGGAACTTACGTCGGACTCTTGAACTAGCAGTCCTCCATCAATATAGCGGTATTCAATCTTTGGAGTTTTCAGATTTACCTTACCAATTTCCAATACGCGTAAATTCTTTTTAATTGATAATATCTCCAAAGCTGCTGTCTCATAATTGGGCGCTATTACAATTTCGACGAAAACCTTGCTAATCATTTTAGCGATTGCCTTATTACAGGTTCGATTGAAAGCAATTATTCCGCCAAAAGCTGATTTGGAATCCGCATCAAACGCTTTTTGATACACTTTCGTAATGTTATTGCCGGAAGCGACACCACAAGGATTGCCGTGCTTAACGACTACACAAGTAGGTTCGGGAAACTCTCTGAGACAGGAAAGTGCAGCGTCCGTATCCATTAAATTATTATATGATAATTTTTTACCTTGATGTATTGTGGCATCTAAAACATTTTGTTTATTACTGATTGGATTTTTATATGCTGCTGCTTTTTGATGTGGGTTTTCACCATATCGCAAATCATAGGATTTATTGAATGAAACCGAGAAATTATCTGACAGTGGTTCGTCTTTCAGATAATCGTGAATTATGTTGTCATATTGCACACAGTGACCGAACGCTTTTGCAGAAAGATATTTGCGTGTTTCGAAAGATAAACCGCCCAATTCTTCAAATTCATTAATAATTAATTGATAATCTGGAACATCAACCAATACACCAACCCATCCGATATTTTTAGCAGCGCTACGGATCATAGTTGGTCCACCGATATCAATATTTTCGATAGCTTCCATAAAAGAAACATTTGGTTTACTAATAGTATCAGCAAAAGGATAAAGATTACATACAACAAGGTCGATCCATTTAATATCTTGTGTTTCGGCATCAGATTTGTGGATATCCCGCAATCCTAAAATTCCACCTTCAATCTTGGGATTAATTGTTTTAATACGCCCATCCATAATTTCAGGAAAGCCGGTATAAGCAGATACGTCAGTGACCTCAATCCCTGCTTTTCTAAGATGCTCAGCCGTTCCTCCGGTCGAAAGGATTTCTACACCATTATTGCGTAAATATTTTGCTAATTCAACTATGCCTGTTTTATCATATACAGAAATAAGTACTCGTTTAATAGTCGTAATGGATTTATTCATATTTATTTAATAATTATTTTTTTGAAATAATTTAATCGCTTCAATAAAGGCATCGCCTTCCAACGCTTGAACTTTTGTTTTGAGTGAATCTGGCGTTTCGTTTTTATCGACGGAACATTTTTTTTGAATTAATATTGGTCCACTATCAACAGCCACAGTCACAAAATGTATCGTGCAGCCGGTTTCCAAGTCCCCGTTTTTAATAACTTCTTCATGTACGTTTGTATCCATTCCACCTGCATATTTTGGCAATAAAGAGGGATGCACATTAAGAATGCGACCATTCCATTCCTTGCAAAATTTAGATGATAGAATGCGCATAAATCCGATTAATAGAATTAAATCGACTTCATGTTTTTTCAATATTGCTGATATTTCATCATCGAATTGTTCACGGGCTTTACTTAAATGTGAAATAAAATAGTTAGGAATACTATGATTTGCGGCACGTTCAATAATATAAGCACTTGAAGCATTGCTTATAACTACTTTGATAATAGCGCTTAACTTTTTTTGATTAATAGAATCAATAATTGCTTGCAGATCCGTTCCTTTTGTTGAGCCCAAAACACCAAGTTTTGTAGAAATTGCCATTAACCTCTCAAGGATTTCATATGACAAATTCTTTTATTAATCAGCTGATTTGTTCCGATATCTTTACGATGAAACAATGGTCCTTCAATGCGCATCATTTCACTCTCAGCAATAGCCTCAGCTTCTTGCAATGTATCGGCGATACCAACAACGGCAATAGTTCTTGAGCCGGCCTCGATCAATGAATCTTCTTTTATATCAACCGATGCAAAATACAATTGATCGTGGTTTTCAACTTTTGATATATCTATGAGCTCACCTTTAATCGGCGAATCGGGATACCCTTCCGGTACGGCATATTTACACACTGTGGCTTTATTGCTAAATGTTACATCGTATTCACTGAGCGTAGTATTCGTTATTCCAAGACAAATTTCAATAAAGTCGCTTTGTAATAAGGAAAAAATGTTCATTGCTTCGGGGTCTCCAAAGCGCGCATTATATTCAATTACTTTAATCCCATCTATTGTTGCGATAAATCCACCGTAAAGAACACCCTTGTAGCAGACACCAAATTCTATTTTTAACGCTTTCGCAATTGCGATATTTATTACTTTGGCTGAATCAATATCACTATTTGTTAAGAAAGGTAAGGACTGATTGGTATCATTGTAAGAACCCATTCCGCCGGTATTTGGACCGGTATCATTTTCGTAGGCACGTTTATGATCTTGAACCGGAGGCATGTGGATTAAGTGTTCGCCGTCACAAAAGCTCATTAACGAAAACTCCTCTCCAATAAGTTTTTCTTCAATGACAAATTTTCCGTTCTTTGCGATAATTTGTTCACAATATTTAATAGCTTCCGCGTGAGATTTAATATGTTCACCAGACACTTTAACACCCTTGCCCCCCATTAATCCATCGAATTTTACAACATAATTTTCACCTAAAATTTTTAAATATTCGGCTACATTAGTTAGATCACTAAAGGTTTGATATTGGGGGCAGCCCGGAATAGTATATTTTTTCATTAAATCGCGCGTAAAACTTTTACTGGTTTCAATTTGAGCTAAATCTTGTGTTGGACCAACACATTGAATATTAATTTTTAGCAATGCATCGACAATACCATTTGCCAGAGGTGCTTCGGGGCCGATGATTGCTAAGTCTATTGAATGCTTTTCGGCAAAACTTGAAACAGTTTGAGGGTCGGATATCTTGCCAATTTCAAGAATTTCAGAAATTGCTTCGATACCGGGATTTCTATTTGATGCAAAACAGTATAATTTATTGGGTATCTTTGATTTTTTTATTGATCGAGCAATAGCATGTTCGCGCGCTCCCGAACCAACTATTAAGACATTCATAAATTATTACGTTCTTTTATTCGTTGTTTTTCAAGCGCATTGATTTTATTTTCATTAACATCGCCGGTAACGTAATTACCATCAAGGCAGGCGGCGCAAGGTCTGTAGATTTCATGTTCGCCCCTTCTTGTCACGGCTTCGATTAAATCGTCCAGTTCTTGATACATTAAAATATCTACATCTAAATGTTCTCGAATATCTTCGATAGACATATTCGATGCAATTAATTCAGAACGAGTTGGTATATCAACGCCATAGAAACACGGATTAATTAGTGGTGGACAGGCGGAAACAAAATATACTTTATTAGCACCAAAGTCACGTACCATTTTAACAATTTCCTGACTAGTATTTCCGCGTACAATGCTATCGTCGACGATCATTACGTCTTTGTCTTTTATTTCAAATGATAGAGGAACAAGTTTATGCCGGATAGATTTTTTGCGTTTTTGTTGTCCTGGCATTATAAATGTACGACCGATAAAAGGATTTTTATATAACCCCTCAGAGTATCGTATACCCATTTCATTTGCCATTGCCAAAGCGGCATTGTTGGATGTAGCTGGTGCCGGAATAATAATATCAGGAGTTACATTAGGATATTTAGTTTTCCAAGCGTTAGCCAAGTTTTGCCCCATTCTAAGGCGAGATCTATAAACACTTACATCGTCAAGGATTGCGTCCGGTCGGGCAAAATAAACATACTCAAATATACAAGGAGTGAATTTTTTGGAAGATAATATTTTTGAATGATATTGACCATCTTCAGTTATATAAATTACTTCTCCTGGTGCAACGTCAGATTTTGACTCAAAACTTAAAGAATAAAATACAGACGGTTCACTTGCAAATAGATAGTCAGTTTTTCCGTTGGATGATATCCTCTCTCCTCTTGTCAATGGGCGAATTCCATGGGGGTCACGAAACACAATCATTCCCTTGCCAATAATTGTGCAAATTACAGAATAAGCACCGCTAACCCGTTTGTAAACCTCATGTGTAGCTCGGCAAATATGATCGAAAAAGTCACAATTATTATCAGCATTTCTTAATTGCTCTAATTTGCCGGCAAAAACGTGCAATATTACTTCAACATCAACGGATGTATTTAAGTGCCTTCCGTCCTTTTGTGATAATTCTAGTAAGAGCTCTTGATGATTAACAAGATTACCATTGTGAGCCATTGCAATTCCGTATGGAACTCCTGTCCAAACCGGTTGAGCGTCTTCATGATTGTATTTCCCGGTAGTGGGATATCTTGTATGTCCTATTCCAATATTACCTTTTAATCGTGACATATTGTGTTCGTCAAAAATATCTCTAACATAGCCAACGCCCTTTTTGGTATGGAATCTTTTGTTATAAGTAATAATTCCCGCGGCATCTTGTCCACGATGTTGAAGATATATCAAACTATCATATAATTCGCTGGCAACAGGCTTCTGAGAAATTATTCCAACTACTCCACACATGACTATATAAGCCCCACCAATTTTGATGATAACCCTAAATAAGTTTCAGGTGTCAGACTAAGCAAATATTCTTTATCTGCCTTTGGCAGTTTAATATTGTTTATAAAATCCTTAATGGTTTCTTGAGAAATCATTTCACCCCGTGTTAATTCCTTTAGTTTTTCATAAGCATCAAGCTGACCATTTTTACGTAATATTGTTTGAATTGCTTCTGCTAAAACTTCCCAATGTTTATTTAATTCATTTTTTGTAGAAGTTTTATCAACCGATAAGCGACTTAACCCTTTTATTATATTTTTAATCGCTAATAGCGAATGAGCCATTGCCACGCCTTGATTTCGTAATATGGTACTGTCCGATAAATCCCGCTGCATTCTTGAAATCGGTAGTTTTGCAGAAAGATGTGTCAGTAACGCATTTGAAATTCCAAGATTGCCTTCAGCATTCTCAAAATTAATGGGATTGATTTTATGTGGCATTGTACTTGAGCCAACTTCCTTCTCAATGCGTTTTTGTTTAAAAACCCCACGGCTGATGTAGAGCCAAATATCTTGGCAAAAATCAATAAAAACTGAATTTATACGTATAATTGACTGATAACTTTCTACAAGAGAATCGTGAGGTTCGATTTGCGTTGTAACTAAATTTGGTTCAAGTTTTAATGATTTTATGAAACGTTGAGTAAACTGTAACCAATCAACGCTTGGATATGCTGCCATGTGTGCTCCCCACGTACCAGTTGCCCCTCCAAGTTTGCCTTGTAGTTTAAGTTTTTGAATTGATACTGTTTGTCTTTGTAGGCGATTACAAAATACGGTCAACTCTTTCCCTATTGTGGTTGGTGTCGCTGGTTGTCCGTGGGTCATCGCAAGCATTGCCGTGCTACTATATTTTTTTGCTAAAGATTTCAACTTAGATGTAACTTTTTTCAATGTTGGTAAATAAACATGGATTAGCCCATCTTGCCACATGAGTGAATAGGCAAGATTGTTGACGTCTTCCGATGTTAATGCAAAGTGAATCCAGGGGACCAATTTGGTTGATCCTGCTTGTTTTAACTTGTCACCAATGAAATACTCTACAGCTTTTACATCATGGTTAGTTTTTTCTTCAATTATTTTAACGCGTTTTGCATCCTTTAAAGAAAATTTATTATAAATATTTCGGAGTTCAGTTTTCTTTTTAGATGACAAAGGTTTCAGTTCCTTTATATGGAAAACACTGCAAAGAGCAATTAGATATTCTACCTCAATTTTTATACGATATTTAATTAACGCTTCTTCAGAAAAGAACAATTTAAGTTCTTGTGTATCTTTATTGTACCGTCCGTCAATTGGTGAAATGTTATCAAGCATAATTTATAACTCTAAAATTCTTTTAACTGCTAGAGCGCAATTACCAGGATCCAAAATTGTTAATACGGGAGCATTGCTCGGCATTTGTAAGGTTGAATGAATATTCACAAGCATATCAGTTTTATCTTTGAATGGCGGACAAGCGATAACAGGATTATTAGAATTGGCGGCTACAAATCCCGACAATGCATTAGACCGACCCGCGATTGTAATATAAACAACACCCCTTTCATTATTATTAGATTTAACTATATTTAATACGTCCAAAGGCTGTTTGTGAGCAGAGGCTACGTTAATATCATAACTGATCGAATACTTTTCCAATTCATTTATAATTTTTTGGGTGAAAGCGCGGTCAGACTCAGAACCCATTATAATTACAGCTTTCATAAATATTCCTTTAAATTTGAAGTTAGTCGTTTATGAGCAGATAAATTTTTCATAGGGAATTTAAATCTATTTCCCGTTATCGTTTCGTATAGAAAAATATAGCGTTGTGACAATTCAATAATTAATTTTTCCGGAGCGGGTGGCAGAACGTTATCATTATATGGATCGCAATTATTTACAAACCATAAACGCAAGAATTCTTTATCAATGTTTTGAGGTTCTTTCCCGTTGTTAAAACGTTTTTCATATGTATCCGCTATCCAATAGCGACTTGAATCAGGCGTATGAATTTCATCAACAAGGACGATATTATCACGGCTGTCTTTTCCTAATTCATATTTTGTATCTACCAATATTAATCCATTTTCAAGAGCTTTTTTCTGTCCAAAAGTAAATAATTGTAATGCAATTTTACTTGCTGCTTCCCAATCATCTTTAGACATCCATCCTTCAGAAACTATTTCATTTGGACTAATAGGTCTATCGTGGTCTTTTTCCTTTGTTGTTGGAGTAAGCAAAGGAGTATTTAGCTGCTGATTTTTAACTAATCCTTCCGGCAAATTAATTCCACAATAGTTGCGCGAACCATTTTTGTAAACCGTCCATAAAGATGTAGAGGTTGAACCGGTTATGTATCCGCGTACTACAAACTCTATTGGAAATACTTCACACTTTTCAGCAACTATTACATTTTCGTCTGGTAAATCTATCACATGATTTTTTACGATGTGTTTTGTTTGTTCAAACCACCAAGCGCTTGTGAGGTTGAGAATCTGTCCCTTAAAAGGGATGGCCGCTAAAATGCGATCAAACGCGCTTTGGCGATCAGTTGTTATTAGAATTAACTTTTCACCAATATCGTACATGTCGCGGACTTTGCCGCGATATATTTTCCTAATTGGTAAATCAGTCTCAGTAATACAGTTATTTAACTCATTACGGATTTGTTCTCTGTAGTCATTTTTGTATTTCATAGCAATCATGAGAAAATGGGTTAAAAAATATATTTGTTTTTAGAGCCGCATTTAAGGTCTCGTCATAATTTTCATCATTGACAGTAATATTCCACAGTACACCACTTTGGATATCTTTCAAACTACTGATTTTAAAGTGATGCTTAAGGATTTCTTTTTTATGACGACCCAATAAATCTTCCTTTGGACAAACAAGGTAACAGGCAGTTTTAGAATGATTCTGAAATTTTACTAAACGCTCCTTGTTTAAATTAAAAAGTTCTCCGGATTTATTAATGTTGTTTTCAATTTCGTGTGAGGTATTTGAACTCAAGTCAATTTTCCAGTAGCGTTGTTTACTTACAGTAACCGGTATTTGTAAACGATCTAGCGCATTTTGAACAGATAGAGCTTTGTTATCAGTAATAATTGATTCAATAAACCATTCAATTGAATTTAAATCTGATTTATGCGGCTTGATCTCGTATTCACCTGCAGAATATGCAAGGGCGTTTTCCTGTAGTTTGATGTTTTCTGTAATATATTCTCGCATTGAGGTGAAAATTAAATCGCCATTTATTGTTCTCTCAGGATGAGGCATTAGCGCCATCACGTTTCCCTGTGGATTACAGACCGCCGCTAAATTGTAGACCGATCCATTGGGATTTGTTGGAAATTCGTTAGTTATATTTCCATCGTAATCACCATAGCGAAATACTGTTTGTTGGTTTTCTATTAGTTCACCTAATAACTTTTCAGGCATTACAAAACGACCTTCAGCATGGGCAAAGGGAATATGAATAGATTGTCCCTGTTGTAAATGTCTCGTGAAAGCGGTTCTATCATTTGGAACGGAAAGAAACAAATGTGCCCAGTTGTTGTAATAACCGGTGCCCAACACATGTCCTTCTTTGGTCCTTTTATTATCAGTTAGTGCTATGCCGAGTTGATAGTTTTTTAATCCGGGAACCATACCTGATTCGACTAAAATTTGTGCACCATTGCAAATGCCAAGAACTGGTTTTCCTGCTTCTGCTTGTTTACGGATTTCTTTCATAAGCGGATCTAATGAGGCAATAATACCTGCTCGCGAGCGGTCTTCATAAGAAAATCCTCCGGCAATAATATATCCATCACATTTCTCTAAAATCGTATAATCATTATTCCATAAAAATTCAACCGGTTCCATGCCTGTGCGTTTTACCGCCATGAATGTTTCGCGTTCAGTGTTAGTGCCGGGGAATTGAACAATTGCTATTTTAATCGAATCATTCATTATTTAAACAAACGACACTTTATGTTGTCCTTGAACAACTTTACCGATTTCATATACAGAGATTTTGTCCTTTAGCATAGAATATATTTCTTGTTTTTGTTCCGCAGGTACGATTAAGATCATTCCAATCCCCATGTTAAAGGTTCGATACATTTCATTTTCATCAATATTGCCAATATCTTGCATTGTTTTAAACAACGGTAAAATAGGCCAAGTATCTTTTCTAATTTCAACAGCACAACCATTTGGTAAAATTCTAGGAATATTTTCAACTAACCCTCCGCCGGAAATATGTGCCATCCCATTGATCTGAATATTGTTTTGTAATAATAGTTGAATGTAATTATTGTAAATGTAGGATGGTTCTAAAAGTGTTTCCCCGATTGATTTATTAAGACACGAGATTGTATCAGATACATTGTATTGTCCTACTTCAAAAAATAATTTTCTCGCAAGAGAGTAGCCATTTGTTTGAAGTCCCGTTGATGGCAAGCCCAAAACAACATCACCCTTGTGAATCTTTAAGCCATCAATAATATTGTTTTTATCAACTATTCCGGTAATTACTCCAACTAAATCGTGTTCACCGGGAAGGTAAGTATCCGGCATTTCAGCAGTTTCGCCACCGACTAATGCAATATTATTTTCACGACAAGCTATTGCCATTCCATCAACTATCTCTTTAATAACCGGTGGATTTAGCTTGTCGTTAGCAATATAATCTAAAAAAGTCAGAGGTTTCGCCCCCATAACAGTTATATCATTACAACAAGCACTTACAAGGTCAATCCCAATAGTATTATATTTTTGCATTTTGCGAGCAATTATGGTTTTTGTCCCGACGCCATCAATGCTTTGTACTAAAATTGGATTTTCATATTCAGCAATAATGTTTTTCAGATTGTACAAGGAGCCAAAACTTCCAATACCTGTGAGCACATTTTCATTAAAAGTGCTTTTCAAAGATTTTTTAATGAGATCAACAGATTTATTGCCCGCATCAATATCCACTCCGGCTGATTTATAATCCATTTTTTTCATAATAGTTTATCACGCAAACCGTTTTTCCACGTATTTTTTGCTTTAGAAATTGGAAC
>JAUXHY010000094.1 GCA_030621275.1 bacterium
GACTAATGGTTCAAATTGTCTATTGGGTTCAAAAATCAGTTATAATGAAATACCTATTGGCTGTTTGTTTGCTTTTGTTGATGATGCCAGAAGAATTGAGTCTAATGACCAAATTATGCTCCGACAATTTGCCAATCAAATTACGTTATCATTATCAATGATTGACAATATCGAATCATTACAGAAACATCATACAATACGGGAAAAAATCAATTCATTAGTAAGCACAGTAAATATTACCGAAAATAAATCAGCTATTTATGAAAAAATTGTGGAAATTTGTCAATCAATATTTAAATACGACAAACTAACAATTATGATTAGCTATCAGGATATTGAACACGCACGAATTGAATATGTTGATGGATATTCGCTTGATATAAGCAAAGACAAAGTCTTTTCACTTAAGAAATCAATTTTTGCAAATGTGATACAGGATAGACAAATCATCAATTCCAAAGATATTAAAATGGATTTTGGTAAACGATACAGGTTCTTTCATGATGAAAATACTAAACAGAGTATCACATCGGTACTTGCTGTTCCAATTACTATTAATCAAGACATTTCAGGGTGTATTGCATTAGAGAGATTTGAGGAAAAGGAATATTCCGCCATAAATATTTTTTATCTTGAAAAAATCGCACAAACAATAAATGTTTTACTCCGATGGCAATCAGAATACCACAAGATGTATTTAAACACAACCCATGATAACCTTACCGGACTTTTAAATTATCGAGCTTTTTTAAATCGCTTAGATGTTGAAATGAATCGTGCTTTGAGAACTGAGCAATCTTTAGTAATTATTATAGTTGATGTTGATAAATTTAAAAGAATTAATGATACTTTTGGTCATCAAGTTGGCAATATTGCTTTAAGGAAAATATCCGACTTAATTTCATCCAGTGTAAGAAATATTGATGTTGTGGCACGATATGGTGGAGAAGAATTTATTATTGCTGTTTCTAATTCTGATAAAAAGAGTACCGAACAAATTGCCAACCGTATCATTAACAATGTTGCAAATAATATTTTTATTTTTGATAATCAAAGGATAAAGATTACAGTTAGTTTAGGAATGGCAGAATTCCCCAATGACTCGGACCAAGTACAAAAACTTATTGAAGCTGCCGATAAATCTATGTATGCAGCTAAAAAACATGGTGGCAACACATTTAGTAGCTAAATAATAATTTAATAGATAGGAAAATTTAGATTGAAAAGACGCGATAAAAACAAAGGATACATTTTAGGGATATTATTTATAAGTATAGTATTTATAGATAATTGCAGTCCATTGCCAACAGTACAGCCAAATAATTCTCAGATTAATGTAAATGAAACTAATTCAGAATCCGGTGGGTTGAATCAATTAAATACCGAGGCTTTACAGCATATGATGGATGGTCAACTATATTTGGATCAGGGTGATTTTGCAATGGCTATTGTCGAGTTACAGGAAGCGCAACGTTTAGAGCCGAATGTAAGTTCAATTTATATCTCATTAGCGGAATGCTATTGGAACTTGAAAAAACCCCAGAGGTCTATGGAAATCTTGGATACGGCTGTCGAAATTGACCCTGAAAATATTACACTCCGGGAAATGATGGCAGAACAATTATTTCGTCTTCAGGATTTTCCTAAATCAGAAAAGCAATATCAAATATTACTAGATTTAAATCCCGGAAGTGAAGACTATCTATTTGCACTCGGTGATCTTGCTAAAATTCAAAAAAAATATAAGCGAGCAATTGAATATTATAGAAATGTATATGAAATAGATAACAATAACATCCAAGCTTTAGAATTGACAGTTGACTTAGCACACGGATTGGGGATGTTTGGTGAAGCTAATGAATTGTACCAAAAATTATTAAAAACTGATAGTTTGAATGTTAAATATTTGGGCGCTTATGCGGATATTATGGTTCAAATGAATAAGCCCGAAGAAGCCGTCGATTTGGTTAAAAAGATTATTAAGATTGAAGGGTCATCGATTGAAAGTTTAATTCAATTAGGGATTTTATATAACGAACTTGGAAAAGAAGACAATTCTATAGAAATATTTCAGGAAATATTGCAGCAAGACAGCACTAATGCTGTTGGTTTACATTTTTTATCAACATTATATCGTGAAAATAACGAATATGTAAAGGCCCAATCATACGCAGATAAAATGATAATAGTCTTTCCTGAAAACCCACAAGGGTTTATTAATAGTGCGCTAATAGCATTTGAGCAAGATGACAGTAAACAAGCCATATCCATATTGTCTCCCGCCGCCGCTGATTTCCCTGAAGAGTATTCCGTTCAATATCTGCTTGGAATGAGCTATAATGTTGACAAGAATTACAAGATGGCTGCAGTTTATCTTGACAATGCTCGACAAATTGCTCCCAATTCACGAAATACTTTACATCTATTGGCAATCGTAAACGACAACCTGAATAATTGGCATATTTCCGATGGAATATATCAACAACTAATTGAGACAGACAGTACCGATGCTCAAGCTTTTAATAATTATGCTTATAGTTTGATTGAACGTGAAAAGAAAATTAAACTATCCAAAAAATATTCCCGCAGGGCGATTGAATTAGCACCGCATCAAGCAGCATATCTTGATACTTATGGATGGATTTTATTCAAGATGGGTAATACTAAAGAAGCTCATAAATATATCAAGAAATCTCTGGAAATTGATAATGAGAATACAGAAGTATTAATGCACATGGGTGACATATTGATCAAAATGAAGAAGTATACAGAAGCAATAGAATTTTACCATAAAGCATTGTCATTAGATCCTGAAAACCAAAAACTTATTGATAAAGTAAGTGATTTTTAGATTATTAATTTTACTGATTGCAAGCCTTTTAATTGTAGTTAGCTGTAGCCATGCTCCCGAAGTAATTACTGATGAAATAGTAGATTTATCTTATGATGAATTAAAACAACAATATGTTGCATGTAAAGGTAAGGGTGTAATGACTGCCCAAGGTGAGTTACCATGGAAATTAAATTATTCTTTCACAACTCAAAACGATAGTTCCTTCATTCAATTTAGAGATATTTTTGGTCGAAGAGTGCTTTTCGTCCAAGCTTTGCCGAGTGAAATAACACTTTGGGATATGCAAAAAAATCTTCAATATGATTCTAATATTGGTATTAAAATCCCTATATTTAATGTTGTGGAAACTTATGATATTGCTCAAATATTATGGGGGGAAATTCCGAACAGGTATTTAAAATCTGATGAAGAATCCGGTTTTGAAAAGGATTTAAACTTAGTAAATTTTAAATCAACTGCAACACAATTAGGAATGGTATTGAATAAAGTCACATTTAATTTAGATTCTATAGATGCAATTGTCGAATTCAAAATTTCAAAGAGAGATTATGGTGAAGCTAATCCTGATTTATTAAAAGGGATCCCTGAAAAAATACCTCATAATTGATATGAATAAATCACTATCAGTTATAATACCAACCTATAATGAGCAAGAATCACTGGTTGAATTAGTAGCGTCATTAAAGATTGGGCTAAAATCGCAAAAAGAATGGGAAGTACTTTTCATAGATGACGGTTCAACTGATGATTCAATAAAATTACTTACAGAAATTGTAACTAGTGAATCTAATTTTAAATTAATTCAATTACATCGCAATTATGGTAAGTCGGCAGCATTAGCGGAGGGATTCAAGGTAGCTGAAGGAGAATATGTTATCACAATGGATGCAGATTTACAGGATGATCCACACGAGATACCAAGTTTAATTTCTAAGTTAGAGGAAGGATATGACTTGGTAACGGGATGGAAAAAAGATCGCAAAGATCCATGGACTAAACGTTTTCCATCAAAAATAGCCAATTTTGTAACAGGTTTGATTACCGGTGTGAAAGTGCATGATATGAATTGCGGACTGAAGATTTATCGTAGAGCGGTTGTGAAATCATTAGATATTTATGGAGGACGACATCGGTATATACCGGCATTAGCCGGGCAAAAACAATTTCGGATTGCGGAAATTCCGGTAAAGCACTATGAAAGACAATATGGTCTAACAAAATATGGTAGTTCTCGCTTATTTCATGGATTTTTTGACTTGATTACAATACTATTTTTAAACCGCTATACTCAAAAACCATTACATTTATTTGGTTTATTCGGATTATCATGTATTGCGCTATCATTTTTGAGTGAATTATATGTAGTATTTTTAAAAATATTTTTTGGTCATCCATTTCAAAAGCATTTTGCCATGATGTTGTTTGGAGTCATGCTGTTCGTATTAGGATTATGGTTTTTCTCAATTGGACTAATCGGGGAGATGGTTGCTCAGACAACTCAGGATCGTGAAGAACGCGTAAAGAAAATACTTGGAAATTAGTTTTCTCCGGAATCCGATTTTAAATCGATGAGAATATCACTTATAGGACCTTTTCCGCCATTTCGTGGTGGAATTTCCGATTTCAACTCTGCACTATTTAATGAATTAATTAAGAAACACGATTTACAGTTAATTAATTATTCTACTCAGTATCCAAAATTCCTATTTCCAGGGAAAACACAATATAAAGATGTCGTAGATGAGCTGCCTAAAAGTGAACGAACCTTAAGTTCAGTTAATCCATTCTCGTGGAATAATACTGTTAATAAAATTATCAAATTCAATCCTAATATTGTCGTTATTCATTATTGGATGCCATTTTTTTCGCCGGCACTTCGAAAGATTGTTGTTTCATTAAAGAAAAAAATAGATACAAAAGTAGTAACCATTTGCCACAATCTAATTCCGCATGAAAAGCATGGTTTTAATCAATTATTTACAAAGATGTTTTTGAATAAAACTGATCAATTTATTGTTATGTCCAAATCTGTTAAATCAGATTTATTAAAAATTGTACCAAACGCAAAATATAAGTTAACACCACATCCAATTTATAATATTTTTGGAGATACTATTGATAAGGAAATGGCGAGGAAAACTCTAGGTATTAAAGCAAAAAAAGTAATATTGTATTTTGGTTTGATTCGTGAATATAAAGGTTTAGATATTTTATTAAATAGTATTCCAAAGATTAAACAGGAACTCAATGATTTTATTGTAATTGTAGCAGGTGAATGTTATGAGAAAACAGAAAAATATTATGATATTATTGAAAAGTTGAAAATACAAGATTCGGTGGATTTAAGACTAAAATTTATTCCTGACGATGAAGTTTCTGAATATTTTTCAGCAGCAGATGTTGTGGCATTACCATATCGTACTGCCACGCAAAGCGGAATAACACAAATTGCATACAATTTTGATCGACCTGTGATTGTTAGCGATGTTGGCGGGTTGGCAGAAATTGTACCGAATGGGAAAACCGGTTATGTTATTAAACCAAAATCAAATGAATTTGCAAATGCGATAATAAAATTTTTCAAAGAAGATAAATTTTATGAATTCTCAAATAATATACAGACTCATAAACAGTTATTTTCATGGGAAATATTTGTAGATAACTTAATGGAATTGGCATCGGAATGAATCCTTTAGTTTATATAATTATTCTCAATTGGAATGGTAGGGATTTGACTTTAGATTGTTTAAAGTCTTTATCGAAAGTAAAATATGATAATTGTGAAATATTAGTTGTGGATAACGGTTCCACTGATGATTCAATAAATGTAATTAAGATGGAATATCCAAATTTAGATATTCTACAATTAGACAAAAATATTGGCTATGCAGCTGGTAATAATGCCGGATTTGACCGTATTAAAAAAAATAATTCTGATTATA
>JAUXHY010000250.1 GCA_030621275.1 bacterium
TTACAAAAATTAATTGATAAAGTAGGCGCTGATCATATCCCGTATATAAGTATTGCTACTACGGTCAATATGGCTGGCGGACAGCCATTCTCGATGGCAAACCTTAATGAATTGCGTGAATTCGTCAATAAATATAATATTCCTATCGCGCACGATATGACTCGCGTTGCCGAAAATGCTTGGTTGATAAAAGAACGTGAAGAAGGTTATCAAAATAAATCAGTGAAAGAAATTGTTTATGAAATATGTTCATTAACTGATCATGCAACAATGAGCGCCAAAAAGGACCCTATCGTTAATATCGGAGGATTTTTGGCAACCAACGACAATGATTTATATCGCAAAGCACAAAATATGGTAGTCATTTACGAAGGATTGCATACTTACGGCGGTATGGCAGGCCGCGATATGGAAGCCCTTGCAATTGGTATAGTGGAATCAGTTTCTGATGAACATATGCGAGCACGAGTAGGTCAAACACAATATCTTGGACAAAAATTATTGGATTTCGGTGTACCGATTATCGTACCGATTGGTAGCCATGGCGTATTCTTAGACGCAAAGAAATTTTTACGTCATTTAGAACAAGATGCACTTCCTGCACAAACCTTAGCAGCAGAAATATATATTGAAAGTGGTGTAAGAACAATGGAACGCGGTGTTGTTTCTGCTGGTCGCAATAAAGAAACCGGAGAACATTACTATCCTAAATTAGAATTGGTAAGAGTCACACTACCACGACGAGTATATACTCAATCCCATATGGATGTAACCGCTGAATCCATTGCCGCTGTTTATGAAAGACGTGATTCCATTAAAGGACTTAGATTTACTTACGAACCGGAATACTTAAGATTTTTCCAAGCGAGGTTTGAGCCTATTAAATAATTATTATGTAGAGACGTTGCTTGCAACGTCTCTACATCTATTTAAATGAAAAATAATCCGATTTATAAAGCGCAGTGCTTTGGCAATATCGAACCAATCGAATATATGGTTCCCTACCCAAATTTGCGAGCATTGGCTGTTGGACAATGTATAAAATTCTCTAATAGTATTCTTTACAAAGACATTGGTATGACCAATGGTACATTTTTAAAATCGATTAACAAATATGCAAATTGGTTATCTAATAACGGAATAAAAAAGAGCGATAAAGTTTTTGTAAAAAATATTCCCCTTCCAATAATGGAAATTCTGAGTTACGCGATATGGAGCGTTGGAGCGGTATTAGTCATCTCTAATGAAAAAGAAAATGATGAAGCCCTTCATAAAATAAAACCTGATTTAATAATTAATGAAATAACTGAAAAAGATAAATCAATTATCAAGAAACAATCTGACGATTATATCGAAGTTAGTAGTACGCTACTATTAGATGAGGCAGTAATATATTTTAATGATGGGAATGGAATCCTCTTAAGTCATTATAATCTGCTTATTAATACTTATGGAGTTCAAAGACATCTCAATATATTACATAAAGATGTATTAAATATTGATATTGCTCAGAATACCACTGCAGGAATTGTTTTACAAACAATATTACCACTTTATGCAGGTACTTCTATTTCAGATAAATCCGCAAATATTACCTTTAGCACTAAAAGTGATGCAGACTATCAGGTGAAATTTGAATGGACAAAACTTAGTGATACCAAACCCCAAAGTTTATATGTATTACCTGAAGCAACGGCTATCTTAGCCTTTGGGAGAACGCCAAATCATATTGTTTCCATTATTGGGGGAAAAGATAACTTTACAATCAATGGTCATTCGGTTATGATGGGCTATCTTGATGACAAAGAAAATAATAAAGTATTTAAATCCGGCAGTCTTGTCGTTGAAAAGTAAATATATCTATTTGATATAATTATTTCTTTTTTATATACATTGTACAATACTTATATCCACATCAATTCATACATAAGTTATTGTTAATTATTTAATTAACAATTCATTCAAGAGTTCTGGCACAAATATTGCGTTTATTATGGCAAATGAATCTATTAAGGAGAAAAAATGAAAAACAAAAAGTCAATAATTAGGGTTTCAATTATTATAGCAATCGTCGCTTTCTTATTTGTTTTGCCTGTAACTGTATTTTCACAAGACACAGCTACAGAAGGTGCAGAAGTTCTTGGAGAAAAAACCGAAGAATTCGGCGAACGTATGGATCAATGGGGTAACAAAATGGAAGCATGGGGCGAAGAACTTGAACAAGCACTTGAAAATGGAAATATTTCACCTCCGCCACCATTGCCGTTTGGAGACAACTACGACAATGATTATGAGGCAAGTCCAAAATTAGGTGCATATATTGAAGATATGGATTTTGAAGATGCCTATGAAAAACATTACCCATATTGCTATGGAGTATATGTTTCAAGTGTTATTAACGGCGGAAATTCCGATTTAGCAGGAATTCGTGGTGGTGATATAATTATGGAATTTGACGGTGAAAAAGTTCGTTTTGAGGATCATTTACTACAATTGAGAGATAGTAAAAATATCGGTGATACCGTTACAATTAAAGTCTTCCGTAATGAACAAGAAATTGAAACTGAACTAACTTTTGCAGCACCAAAACCAAAAACAGGAAAAGAAGTAAAACATTTTCCCGGTATGGAAAAAGAAAGAAAATTACATCCCGGATTTGGAGGTGGCGGACCGGAAATGATTCTTATGAAAGCTGATTTTGCAGGTATAAACGAAATACTGCAAGCAAATGGATTTGATGATTTATCCGGTGAATATATGCCTTTTGTAGGAGGGTATGCAAAGGGTAATGTTGGTAATGGTTGGTTCATCGGCGGTGGCGGATATGGTTACGAAAAAATCCAAAAAGTATCGGTAGATGGTGGAACACGTCGATATGAATATTTGGTTGGTTTCGGTGGAATG
>JAUXHY010000062.1 GCA_030621275.1 bacterium
AGGCCTCTGCTCTACCAACTGAGCTACCGAGCCAACGTATAAATTGTCCTACAAATAACGACGTGGAAATTATTGTTTCCAAAACCATAATGCAATGTTTTACTATAGTTGAAATCTGAATATATAATTAATTTGTATTAATGAAAAAGATAGTAATAGCGACACATAATCAGCATAAATTGCTTGAAGTAAAGGAAATCCTCAAGGATTTACCGTATCAGTTTATTGGATTGAATAAATTTCCTGATATACCGGAGATTGAAGAAACAGGAAAAACATTATTGGAGAACTCTTTAATAAAAGCAAGAACGGTGCATGAAATAACTGGTTTTCCTACTATGGCAGATGATACGGGATTAGAAGTAAAATACCTGAATGGTGTTCCTGGAGCTAAATCGGCGCGGTATGCCGGTGAAAAGGCTACTAGTAAAGACAATCTAAATAAATTAGTAAAAGATTTGGATGGTGTCCCTTATGGGAAACGCCAAGCACAATTTAGAACGGTAATTTCATTTGTAACTAATTTAAAGGAACACTGGGTTGAGGGTATTGTTAAAGGTATTATATTGGAAGAATCACGAGGGGACAGCGGATTTGGATACGACCCAATTTTCTATATTCCTAAGCTTAAAAAGACTTTTGCAGAATTATCTATGGAGAGAAAAAATAAAATTAGTCATCGTGGACTTGCATTGGAAAAATTCCGTATACTTTTAGGTAAATTTAACCTCGGTTAACAATTATGAGGAGTAACATATAGAATCCTATCGCTATTTGTTTGAGTGTCTAACGGATAGATACTAATAATTCAACAACAAATAGGAGAACGCCTTTGAACATGGGGCGGACAACCACAATATATTTTATAGTGTTTATCGCTTTTACGATGAATCTGTGTGCACAATCAACGTTATCCGTTGCAGATAGTAGCAAGAATGTATATTATTCATCACCCTATGTAGTGAATCCTTTTTATTCAATCCCGATTTATGGTTTGCCGGGAGATTCATTAATAAAATATCGAGGGTTTTTAAAAAGCAATGTTTTTAAACCTCAAATTTCAGTTAAGATTGACGATAATTGGCAATTTATTACAATAACGGAAAAAATTAATGGATACACACTCAAGATGCCTTTTATAGCATCCTTTGACTGGTATTTCAAAAATAAGATAAAATTAGACAGCAAATATTATTTTCTTGAGCGGTTGCCGGTGTCTAAACAAAGTGCCACAATAGACGTACACTCCCAAAGAAAAAAGTCTGTAGAATTAGTGGGAGTTGATCTTGGTGATTTTGGACGTGCATCGCTCCGAGTAAATGGGAATGTTACAGTTGCCGGAAAGATGATATATCAAGATCAAGAATTAGTTACTTCAAATATTAATGAAAGCCAAAAAGCACGCTTCGATATTGATCAAAAACAACATTTGAATATTGAAGGTACCATTGGAGATAGAATAAGTGTATCAATGGATCAGGACTCAGAACGTGATTTTGATTGGGAAAATAATATTCGTATAACATATACCGGCAAGGAAGATGAAATCCTCCAAAAGATAGAAGCCGGGAATACATCATTATCTTTGCCGGCAACACAATTTGTAACATTTACCGGAAATAATCAGGGATTATTCGGGGTCAAGGCAATCAGTAAAATTGGACCAATTGATGTGACGTCCATTGTTGCAGTTGAACAAACAAAAAAAGCAAAACAGAATTATAAGGGTGCCGGACAATCCCAAACTCAAAAAATAAAAGATTATGAATATATAAAAAATCAATATTTCTTTATTCACGAATGGTTTCGAAATGGTATTTCTACATCTGTCAATGGTAGACCAATTGCATTACCATCATATTATCCATTGGATAATGAAGGACGTCATTTGAGAGGGGAATTTCAAGTAGCAGATTTTGAATTATATAAACTTGATATATCAAATAATCCTGCTGCTGATGTCGGTACAGCGTATATAGATCCTGCCAATCAGAACGAAAATGCTACCTATAACAAAGAAGGCACTTTTTTACGTATGGAACGTGATATTGATTATTCTCTAAGTGTAGATTTAGGATATATTCGTTTAAGGAGTCGCAGCCAAGACCAAATACTTGCCTGTACGTATAATTTAGTTGATACATTAGGAGTTACAGTATTAACAGTTGGACACGGTCTAATAGAGAGTGATTCCACACTTGTAATGAAAATGCTAAAACCGCAATCCCCTCACCCTAATCATCCAACTTGGGATTTAATGTTTAAAAATGTATATAATTTAGGAGCAACAAATATCGATTCTACAGGATTTGCCGTCCGTATTATTAATAATCGTGCTACAGTAGAAAGTGATCGAGACGCAACGGGTACCTATATTAATCAATTTGGTTTAGATAATAAAAATGAGAACGGTGCAAAAATACCTGACGAAAAAATTGATATTGATAATATTGTTTTTTTGAATTTCGGAGAAATGCATTTTCCCGCCTTATTACCTTTCGTATCTGCAGATAGTATTGAAGGTGGAAATGCTAACGAAGATTTGGCAAGCTTGCTTGGTGAAGGTAAAATGTATACATCTACAGTGCATTCGGACTATACCGGAGATAGTAGATTTACCATTGAAGCTGATTACTCAAATCTTAGTTCAACAATTAATTTAGGATTTATGATAGTTGAAGGAAGCGAGGAAGTTTTTGAGGATGGTCAAAAACTAGAAAAAAATATAGATTATACAATTGATTATTTTTCTGGAACAATTAATATTATTAAACAAAATATTAATCCAAATGCTGATATTAATGTTAATTATGAGAAAAATGAGTTGGTCAGTTTTGATAAGAAAGTGATTTTAGGTAGTCGTGCTCAAATGGATATTGGCGAAAATGCTTTTATTGGTGCCACTGCTCTATATTATAATCAATCAGTGATTGATGAAAAAATAGAAGTTGGGTATGAACCAATGCGGAATTTTATTTGGGATATTAACGGACGATTTGGAAAAGATTTAGATCGTCTTACGTACTATCTTGATCGTTTACCGTTTATAAAAACGGATGCCATATCATCATTTTCAATTGAGGGTGAATTTGCACAAGTATTTCCTAATCCTAATTCTGTGTCAAATTCTGCCACCGGCGATGATAATGGATTGGCATATATCGACGATTTTGAAGGATCCAAAAGAAGCAATAGTCCTAGTGTAATGTATAAGAATTGGGAATTGTCATCTGCCCCGATTGATATTGCAACAGGTATGACTTATAGACAAAAGAACCGAGCAAAAATGTATTGGTATAACCCTTTTGGTGATGTTAGTACAAAGAGTATTTGGCCTCAACAGTCCACATCTACACAAGAGGGTAATACTACAGTTAAAATATTAGTACTAAATTATAAATCTCAACCTTATCAAGAGGGAGTAGAAAAAGATTCTTTATGGGCTGGTATTATATCGCCGTTTTATTCAGGAAGTTATGATCAAACTCAAAGCAAATTCTTTGAAATTTGGTTAAAAGGAAATGAGGGGAATTTAACCGTTGATCTTGGGAAAATTAGCGAAGATTGGAATAGTGATGGTTTTCTTAATACTGAAGACAAAGCCGAAGCGGGATTTGTTCAAGGGAATGGTATTTTAGATAATGGAGAAGATTTGGGGTTAGATGGAGCTAGGGATGAATATGAAGATGGCTGGGGTGGTTCTTTAGATTCAACTGGTTTGAATTTTCAACAATACCTTGCAACGGGTGAAACTATATTAATTAATCCCGATGTAGAAGATATAGAAGATCCAAACAGTGATAATTGGTTTTACGACGATAATAAAGATGTATATAATTATAAAAGAATTAATGGTACACAAGGAAATACAAATGCTGTAGGAGGTAGATATCCCGATACGGAAGACTTGGATGGCTCAGGATTTCTTGATAAAACTAACAATTATTTTTCTAAAACATTTCCTTTAGATCAGTCAAAATATTTTGTTACTGAAACGGAAGAAGATGATGGTACGCCAACCGGTTGGCAATTATTTAGGATTCCACTTACCCATTTTGAGAAAATCAATAATGTTGATTGGAGCGAAATTCGCTACATCCGTTTAGTATGGTCAGGTGTTGATGAAACTTCTGAGTTAGGAATTGCTAAAATTGAATTAGTTGGAAATGATTGGCAAGAATTAGGCATAGCAGAGGTTCAGTCCGATGTTTTCACAAAATCCGACAGCGCATTTGCTATAACTGTTATAAATACTGAAGACAATCCTGAATACAGCCCACCTAAAGGTGTAAAAGGGGAATATAATCCAATTTATGGTACACGTTCCAAGGAACAATCTTTAGTATTAAAGTTTGAGGATTTACCTGCCAATAATAAAGGTGCTGCTAAAAAAACCTTATTTTCTTTAACTGGAGAACGTGCCCAAAGTTATCTTACTTATGATAAATTAAAAATGTATGTCTATGGCGATGGAAATCAATGGATTGGTTCACAAGATACAGACGTAGAATTATTCTTGCAGTTTGGTTTGGGCGATCAATATTATGAAATCACTCAACCTGTTTATAGTGGCTGGGACGAGGAGCTTGATAGAAATGCTGTAAACATTGATTTGAATTGGTTAACTAAGTTAAAACTGCAGGATTCTACTAGTATTGAAAAAATTAATGACACAGATATTTTCAAAGATTCATCAGATGTTAAACAATACTTTTTTTCTGATGAACAAGGAGTCTTAACAGGAAAAAAAATTGTAATTAAAGGCGAACCAGCCATATCTAGAATTCAAAATTTTATTGTTGGAATTAGAAATAATGCAAATGAGCCAATTACCGGTCAAGTTTGGATAGATGAGTTAAGGTTGAGTGGTGTTAAAAAAGAAAAAGGTGTGGCAATGCGCGTTCAGTCCAATTTGCAGTTGGCTGATTTTGGTAAGACATCAGTTATTTTTAGCCGGAAGGATGCTAATTTTCATGTACTACAACAGCGCTTAGGAACAAATAAAACTAATCAAAATATTCGTGTAAATACTAACTTACAAATGCAAAAATTCTTGCCTGAATCTTGGGGTTTATCCATTCCGATGAATATATCTTATTCTAATTCGAGTAATCGTCCCAAATATTATCCGGGTTCCGATGCACGAGTAAATACATCAGCTGTGCCGGATTCAATAATAGATAAATCAGAAGTTGTAAGTATTAGCACTACCTTTGCAAAAAAACGAAAATCAAAAAATAAATGGATTAAATATACAATTGATGATATTACTGGTAGTTTTTCTTCAAATAAAACACTTACATCAAATGAAATAATGAAGCAAGTCAAGAACGAATCGTATACGGGAAAATTGGCGTATAGTCATGCCTTTCCTAGAGATAATTTTTTCAAACCATTAAAGTGGTTAAAAATTGTACCCTTGTTTGGTGAAAAATTAAGTGAGACTAACTTTTACTATACACCAAGCAGTCTGAATGCAGGAATTGATTTTTCAGAAAAATTAATTCAAAAAGATTCCAGAGCGGGTGGTAGATCACCTGACGAATATAATTTAGGTTTAAACCGAACTGTAAATTTTGTTTATAAAATAACTGATAATTTAGAAGCAAAATATAGTAGCGTCACAAAAAGTGATATGGATGAATTTCGTGCACAGGTAATAAAAGCTTTACAAGATTGGAATCCCGGAGTCATCACCAATACTAATGAAAATTTAAACACAACATTTAATCCGGTTATTGCGGAATGGTTAAAACCTAATTTCACATATTCTGCCTTATACCGATGGGATCAACCTCGCAGTAGTACAATAAACGGTGCAAATATCGGAACGCAGTTGCGTTTTTCATCAAATCTTTCTTTAAATATGGTATCGATACTTGAAACAGTCTATAAACCAAAAAAGGAAACTAGAAAGCGTAGTGAACCTGAATCAAAAAGAAGACAGCGACGAATCACTGAAAACAAAGAAATAAGTGGCTATACAGAAGAAGCCAAAGAAAGCGGACGCAACAGAATATTGGAAGAAGAACAAGATGAAACTTCTTCTGTAAAAGATAAACAAGCAAAAGAAAAAGTTATAATAGAGGCAGATGATGAAAAACCTAAAACTAATGTGTTAGCGGGTTTCCATAAAATATTGAAAAAAATCAATCCTATTAATATGACATATTCTTCCAACTTAAATCGTACCGGAGTAGGGGTACAAGGCGAAGTACCAGCCGGATACAAATTTGGTTGGTTGCCAGATCATGGTTTACAGCATTCTGAGAGTGTCGGTACAAATACTGGACAATGGAATTTAATTCGTAATCTATCATTAAGATCGGGATTTTCGATTTCAACAAAAGCAAATATTAATCTAAACTATGTTCAAGAACTAGGTATTAATCGTAGCGGTGGCACGGATTTAGAATTACATTCGCTGTCACGCAATTACTTTGCATACGGTGAAAAATTAGATAAGGGTTTGCCATTTACGAGTTGGACTATGCGTGTTACAGGATTAGAAAAATGGCCACTATTAAAGAAATTTGCTAAATCTGCTTCTCTTGAACATGCTTTTTCCGGTAAAGAAGTTCGGTCGTGGAAAATTGAAGGTGCAGGGAATATTCCAACTACTGAATTTTTTGGTATTGCAGATTTTTCTAATAGCTATTCAGATTATTTGGTGCAATCACGCGTTAATTCGAGTTATTCACCGTTAATAGGAGTAACAATGTCACTTCCGAAAGGAATTTCGTTGAATATAAGGCACAATTTGAGCAAAACTGCCAAAAAAAGTCCAACAGGTTTGACCTTAAAAAAGGAACAATCGATAAGTATGAGTTCAAATTATGTCCATAAAGGAGGATTTACAATTCCTTTACCATTTTTTGATAATTATAAGATTCAAAATACAATGAACTTCACATTAAATGCCGATTATAATTCAAGTCAAACATTAGCGACAAAAAACAACACAACTTTAACCGAAACCGGTTATAATAAAAGTTGGAAAACTGGTTTAAGAATTTCATATTCGTTTTCATCACGTATAACAGGTGCTGTAATTTTGGAATATCGTGAAAGTGATTCTA
>JAUXHY010000110.1 GCA_030621275.1 bacterium
ACAATTAATTCACCTGGATGAAAACCGGCAGTTAAATTATCAAGCTCAACTAACCCCGATGGGATTCCGGTAATCATTCCTCCCTTAGCACTTTTTGCATCAAGAGCTTCAAAAGAATCATGCAAAATTGGATCTAAATGAACGAAACCACCTTTAAGACGTTTTTGAGTAATATTGAAAATGGCACGTTCTGCTGAATCTAATATATCATCCACACCTTCTCGATCGTCATAAGCTTTGCTTGCCAATTCATGAGATAATAATATTAATTGTCTTAATAACGCTTTCTCCAAGACTATCTTGGCATAACTTTCTACATTGGCAGTTGTAGGTACAGCTTCCACCAATCCGGTTATATAATATGCTCCGCCGACACCTTCCAATTCTTTGTTTTTCTTTAGTTTATCAACAACAGAAACAGTATCAATTGGCTCGCTATCATGAAATAACCCAATCATTACTGAAAATATTTTGCTATGAGCATCTTTGTAAAAATGTTCGGGACTAAGCCACTGCAACACCTTTGCAACCGCTTCTTTATTAGTAAGCATGGAACCCAAAACGGCTTGTTCGCCCTCCAGTGATTGCGGTTGAACATTTAGGATATTTGTTTCTTTTTTATTTGCCATTTTAATTAACTATCCAAAATAGATCTTATCCATTTAAAATCTTCCCAAGTTGCGGCTTTGAAATTCGAATTTCTTAATAACGCTGCAGGATGATATGTTACAATCAATGGTGTACCAAAATAATCATGTAATTTGCCACGCATACCTTTGAGCGGTTGGTCGACTTTCAATAATGTTGTACCAGCCACACGACCTAAAGCCACGATTAATTTCGGACGCATAATTTCTATTTGTTTTAATAGATATGGTTCACATTGTTCAACTTCTGAAGCAAGTGGGTCACGATTGTTGGGTGGTCGGCATTTTAATACATTACAAATGTAAACATCTTTAGCACGACCCCTATTAATTGCAGTCAATATTTTATCGAGTAATTTTCCAGCTCTACCAACAAATGGTTCACCAAGACGATCTTCTTCAGCACCCGGAGCTTCACCTACTAACATCAAATTAGCTTGTGGATCACCTCCACCAAATACAAACTTGTTTCGTGTAGCACCTAATGCACACTTTTGACATTCACAAATTTCCTCACAAAATATATCCAAATCCGATTTGGCATTTTTATTTTTTTCTTGCGAACTATTTGATTTATTCAAATATAACTCATCTCCAAACAATTCTTGAGTTTGTTTCAAATAACTAGCAAGCATTTCGTTTTTTTCCACTATCGGACTATTTATTCATCAATTTGATCTATATAATGCCATTTTACTTGACCTGCTAGAAAATCATCTATCGCAACTGTAGATGGTTTTTCCAGCTCAATATAGTCTTCGGGATCTTTTTCCTCAGGTATTGCATCTAAAACAGTTAGTTCTATTTCTCCCTCGTTATCTAACATTCTTTCTACCATGCGTTGGTGGATAATCTGCTTTGATCTCTGAGTCATGACTACTACTGCTTCGAAAACATCCATAGTTTTTTCTTCTATTTCTCTAACTGAAATTGGTTTTAATGCCATTTAATCTCCTAATTTTCTATTCCAATTATTTTAATTAATTCATTTAAAGCTCGATTAAAATCATCGTTTATTATACAATAATCAAATTTATTTTTGTAATCTAGCTCCATTACAATTCTTTCCATTCTTTTTTTAATTCGTTCTTCGGACTCCGTTCCACGCTTGCGGAGTCTCTCTAATAAATCACTGACATTCGGTAACGTAATGAATACAGTCACAGCTTGTTCTGGATATGCTTTTTTAATTTTCAGCGCACCTTTTACATCTACTTCTAATAACAAATATTTATTATTTGCAATAGCATCATCTATATTTGCTTTTGGAGTACCATAATAGTAGCCATGAACTTCTTCAAATTCAATAAATTTATTAGCTTGTATCTTTTTTTTAAATCCTTTTTCTGATATAAAATTGTAATCATATCCATTTTTTTCATACTCCCGTCGAAGCCTAGTGGTACTTGAAATTGAAAATAAGATTTCAGGATATTTCTCTTGCAGCGCACGACATAATGTCGATTTTCCCGCACCAGATGGAGCTGATATTACTATTAAATTATTCATAAAATATTTTGAACCTGTTCACGAATTTTTTCGATTTCACTTTTTAACTCAACTACTATTTGTGATACTTCAGTGCTTGGACTTTTAGAACCAATCGTATTCACTTCGCGCGATAGTTCCTGTAAAATAAAATTCAATTTTTTGCCAACCGGTTCATCAACTTTTAAAAATGAAATAAATTGTTCACAATGACTTGCGGCACGCACAATTTCTTCAGTAAAATCAAATCGATCAACATTAATCGCAATTTCTTGTGCTAAACGATCTTCATCCACCTTAAGATCAATTAATAAAGAATTGATTTTTTCTCTGTATTTAATATTTTGCTCTTGTACAAATTTCTTTGATGACTTCTCAATATCTTTAAGTGATTTTTGTATTAGATCGATTCTATTTTTTATGTCACCACTAATTAATGTCCCTTCCTCTTTACGCATACCATTTACTTGTTTTATTGCATCAGAGACACCCTTTAATATTATAGAATCATCGATTTCAACAGAATCACTTCCGACTGTTAAGTCAGTTAATGAAATTATATCACTTAATTGAAGATGTCTTCCATAATCTTTTTGAACTGTATATATTATATTTTCTATTTGTTCGTATCGTTCGCGGTTGAATTTTATTTTTTTATTATTATTTGTACCATTCCGATGATTAATCTGAATTTGAACATTCCCACGTTGCAAGGATTTTTGGATATCCTTCCGAATGTTCATTTCTAATTTCGGATTTAAATCAATTCCACGAATTTTAATATCCAAAAATCGTGAATTTACCGTCCGTATTATTATATTAAGTTGGTTGGATTCATCATTAATGTCAACATTACCGAATCCAGTTAAACTTTTAATCATTAATTTCCTATTAAAAAAGAGAATAGAAAGGTACGCATATTATTTAATTTCAATCAATTATGAAATTAAAATAAGATAAGAAATATGTTAATAATATTGATGAAATGCGTTTATAAATTTAAATTTTATTTTGAAACAGGTACTATAATCCATGCCACTAAATATGCAATTCCACCACCGGCAAATATCAATAATAAAAAGGCCAATCGGACTATTACCGGATCGATATTAAAATAACCACCTAAGCCAGCACAAACACCGCCAATTTTTGCTTCTTTTATATTTCTATATAGTCTTTTCATAATTCCTCTTTTTTATTGCTTTACCCTATTTATTAACCATTTGGGATTTAAAGTAAATGATATTACATGATTAGTACCTAAATCAATCGATTTTAAATTTAATTGATAGGCATAATTTAATTCAAAATTTGTCCATGAAATTCCAAGTCCCGTAGAATAAAATCCGTATTGACTACGCCCTAGTCGAATATTCACTTTTTTGTTATATGATATTTCAGCACCAACTCTCCAATTTCCACCTGACGAACCAAAGTGAAAATCGTCACTTAGAGATTGGTCAGACACATTCAAAATAACATCCGAAAGCATAATTAATTCTATCGGTACTTTCGATAAACTCACTGCCTGAGATATTCCTACTAATATTGACGGTTTAGATAGTTCGGTAAAACCACTATCCCAAACAATCATACCTGGTATTAAATTATGAATTGAAAAACCGATGTTTGAATTATTCCAAAAAGATTTCCCCATACCAATATCTAAACCGATTCCACTTCCAAAGTGGTCTCCGAGTGTATGAAATAAGCTTTTAACAGCAACTCCAAGCTGAAATTCGTTAATAACAAATTGACTGCTTAATTGAATACCAACTTGATGTTGATTAAAATAGGACATATCTTCATTATCTAGACGTTCCCCTTCGTCTAAGTAGCCATTATTTTCGCCAATATCACCGGTATTAGGAACTCCATCTAGTCCCCAATCCAATAATAGATTTTGTGTATTAGGTATCTTTGTAACCGATTCGTGTAGTAATAGAATATTAAATGTTCTATCCTTTTTTGAATTAAATGGAAATGAAATCAAATCACTTTGGATTATTCCAGCAAACCGCGATTGATGTCCGTATGTAAGATTTCTATAATTCTCAACGGTATTGACGGCAGGATTCCACAACACTGATATCCCATTATCATCAGCAATCGCAGTATTTCCCATCGCTATAGAGCGCGCATCTCCGGCATTCTGATAAATTTGCCAACCATACTTAGTCCAACCTGATTGGGCAAAAAGGATGTTGAATAATAGAAATAAAGTTAAGATATATTTTAGTATTCCACCTTTTAAATTGACTATCGAAAATTGACTATTTTTCATTAATCCATTACTCCAGTTCTATCATTCGCCTTTTCCATCAACCTTCACCCATTAAACATCACCCATATTAGAGCCCATATTTCTTCTTTAGTTCATCAATCTTTTTTAATGCCGCCAACGGAGTCAGGGAGTTGATATCAAGCTTTGCTAATGCTTCGGACAATCTTTTTTCCCTTTGTTCAAAAATTGATATTTGGCTTTTTGTATCTATCGGTTTCGTTTGCAATTCTCTTTTGCCATCATTGGATAAATATTGATTCAATATCTCCGTTGCCCGAAAAATGACATTTTCAGGTAATCCTGCCATTTTTGCAACATGTATACCATAACTTTTATCACCTGCACCAGCAATCACCTTCCTTAGGAATACAATTTTATCGCCAAATTCTTCTACTGCTGTGTGTTTGTTTTCCAATCTATCTAATGTTATTTCCAAATCCGTAAGTTCGTGATAATGTGTTGCAAACAGTGTTCTTGCTGCAACTTTAGGATTATTATGCAAATATTCGATTATCGCCCACGCTAACGACATCCCGTCATAAGTTGCAGTACCGCGACCAATTTCATCTAATAAAATTAAACTTCGAGATGTCGCATTATTTAATATATTTGCAGCTTCGTTCATTTCCACTAAAAATGTACTCTCACCGCCTGCCAAATTATCGCTTGCGCCAACTCGTGTGAATAATTTATCAACAATTCCAATTTTAGCGCTCTTAGCTGGAATAAAAGATCCGATTTGTGCCATAACTACCAATAATCCAATTTGTCGCAAATAAGTTGATTTCCCTGCCATATTCGGACCCGTAATTAATTGAATTTGATTCTTCTTTGCATTGATTAATAAATCATTTGGGACAAATCTTTCAGTAGATGGCATAAGTTTTTCAACTACAGGATGCCGACCATCTTCAATATTAATTGTCGATTCTTTGACTAATATTGGCTGACAATACGAATTTTTAATGGCAAGTTGGGCAAAATTAGATAGGACATCAATTAAATTTAAAATATGTG
>JAUXHY010000256.1 GCA_030621275.1 bacterium
ACATTTCCGGGCCAATCATATTGTTTCATTAAACGGATTGCTTCGGGCATAAATCCGCGATATGTAATATCATTATTTCTAGTAAATTGTAAAGCAAATCGCTCAACAAGGAAGGATAAATCTTCAATTCTTTTACGAAGAGCAGGAACATTTATTGTAACAGTCTTTAACCGATAATACAGATCTTGGCGGAACTCCCCTCTTTTAACTAATTCGCCCAAATCTTTATTTGTAGCAGCTATCACTCTGACATCTGAGTAAAGAGTTTTCGAATCACCAACTCTCATGAATTCACCGGTTTCTATGACTCTTAATAATTTTACCTGAGTTTCGAGCGGCGTTTCACCTATCTCATCGAGAAAGATTGTACCTTTATGGGCTGATTCAAAATAGCCTTTCCTGTCACTTTCCGCACCTGTATATGCACCTTTTTTATGACCAAATAACTCACTTTCAATAATTCCTTCAGGAATAGCGCCGCTATTTACGGTAACCAACTCCATATTTGCACGCCTGCTGACTGAATGCAAAGCTTTGGCTACTATTTCCTTGCCTACACCTGATGCACCGGTAATTAGGACTGAGATGTTAATAGGACCTACTTGGGCAATCATTTCAATTACTTGCTTGATAGCATCGGAATTTCCGATAATCCCTGATTTTTTTTGTAATTTATTTATATCAATCATATTTATTGCTAATTACCTATTACCATCTTTATAAATATTCCACATTGATTCTAATATTGTCTCTAAATCCGAGTATTTTGCTTCCCAATTCAATATTTTATTCGCCTTAGCAAAACTTGCTACAACCGTATCAGGATCGCCGTCACGACGACCAACAATTTGATAGGGTATTTCTCTTCCGGTTATCTCTTTTGCCTTATTGATTGCTTCCAAAACGGAATATCCTTTTTCTGTGGATAAATTCACAATTAAGTTTTTCTTATTTTCAACAAGATATTTTAATGCTAAAATGTGCGCCGCAGCTAAATCGTTTACATGAATATAATCTCTTACTCCCGTACCATCAATTGTATCGTAATCATTACCATAGACTTGAACTTTATCACGTATGCCACATGCAGTTTCCATGATAATCGGTAATAGATTATTCGGATTATTTTCCTTTCCGGTAATCCGACCTTTCACATCGTAGCCGGCAGCATTAAAATACCTTAATGCAACATAATTCAATCCTTTTAACTGACTGTACCATTTTAGATTTTCTTCAACAAATACTTTTGTATAACCATAATAATTTGCAGGGTTTATCGGATGTTTTTCGTCCATCGGTAAATATTCAGGGAAACCGTAAACCGCAGCGGTTGAAGAAAATACAAAATTCTTGATACCGGCATCGCTGACGGCGTTTAATAAATTCATAGAACCGACAATATTATTTTCAGAATATTTTTTCGGTTTTTCCATTGATTCACCGGCAGCTTTCCAAGCAGCTAAATGAATAACAGCATCAAAGTTCTTATTATTTAAAGCTTTAGCCAATTGCTGTTTGTCTAAAGTTGAACCAAGTACAAACTCCGCTCGTTTGTCAATATTTTCATCTCTACCGAGCGACATATCATCATAAATAGTAACTTTATGTCCTGCATCACACAGTTCAAACACAACATGTGAACCAATATATCCGGCTCCGCCTGTTACAAATATTTTCATCTATATTTCCATAATTTTAAATTTTTTATACAATATTGCCTAACCGAATTTAGTACCAACTTCTTTTTCAAGTTTAGTTATTTCGTCCCGTAAAGAAGCGGCTTGTTCAAATTCTAATTTTTCAGCGGCGTCTAACATTTCGCGCCGCATCATCTCTAAAACTGCCTGTTTATCTAATAAATCAAAATCACTGCCGCGCCGTTTCGATTTATATTCAAATTCCTCGCCGCGGTAAGCATCGGCAACGGCGGTAGTATGCATAACATCTTCTACCGATTTGTATATCGATCTCGGAGTGATTTTATGCAATTTATTGTATTCCAATTGAATCGTCCGTCGTCTTGCGGTTTCGCTGATCAAGTATTCCATTGCTTCCGTAACTCTATCGCCGTACAAAATTACTTTACCTTCAATATTACGCGATGCTCTCCCTGCAACTTGCATTAATGAGCTTTTTGAGCGCAAAAATCCCTGTTTATCGGCATCCAATACCGCTACAAGCGATACCTCCGGCAAATCCAATCCTTCGCGCAATAGATTGATTCCGACGAGTACATCAAACTCACCTAATCGCAGATCACGCAAAATCTGTACGCGTTCAAAGGATTTTACCTCTGAATGTAAATATTTTACTCTAAGATTCATACCGCGCAAGTATTCGGTTAAATCTTCCGACATACGTTTTGTTAATGTTGTAATTAGCGTGCGTTCCTGCTTATCTACGCGTTTACGGATTTCTCCAATTAAATCATCAATTTGTCCTTTTGTTCCCCGTACTTCAACCTTAGAATCGATCAAACCGGTGGGACGTATTATTTGCTCAACTATAACACCATTGCTGAGTTCCAATTCCGTATCAGCCGGCGTAGCCGAAGCAAATATTATTTGCTTTTGTAGTGGTAGAAATTCATCAATTTTTAGGGGACGGTTATCCAAAGCGCTTGGCAATCTAAATCCATAATTAACTAATACTTCTTTGCGTTTCCTGTCTCCGTTATACATTCCTCTAATTTGCGGTAATGATACGTGCGATTCATCTAAAATTGTAATAAAATTCTTCGGGAAAAAGTCGATTAACGTCCACGGTCTTTCTCCCGGTTTCCGATTAGCAAAGTAGCGCGAATAATTTTCAATTCCCGAGCAATAACCTACTTCGCGCATCATTTCCAAATCAAAATTCGT
>JAUXHY010000180.1 GCA_030621275.1 bacterium
TTAATTTAAACTAAACTATTATCGTCTTTTATAATATGCAATTTGTTAGAATAGGAGAAAAGTAATGGGAATAAAAAAAATCATCATAGTAGGAATAATTGCCGGGTTGATTATGGGAATTACTCTTTTTATATCAGGTGCAATATTAGCAAGAATTATATATGGTCCTCAAATGGTACCAGAGGGCAAATTTGAGCCGAGCCAAATAAATGCATTTTATTTCATCTGGACAAAACTTGTAATAGGGGTATTTTTTGGTATATTGTTTACATACATTTACGAAAAACTTCCACTATCAAACCGTATTAAAGGTCCGGTTCACGGTATTAAGTATGCTTTTGTTTTTTGGTTCGTTTTATCCCTTTGGAATTTGTCGCATCCACTAATGTATGAATCAATTAATTTTCCCAATCAACTATTTTGGCTTTCATATACATTATGTGGATTTCTTTCATTTGGATATGTTCTTGGTTTACAATACAAGTGTCTTGAAAAAAAGAATTAATTATTAAAAATAGTGATTTATGGAATTCAAACCATTTGAAGTAATATAAATATGCTTAAACAAATACATTTTCTCCTTACATACACCTGCAATTATGAATGTGACCATTGTTTTCTTTATTGCAACCCAAATGCCGAGGGAACTTTCACTTTAGATCAAATACAAAAAGTACTGAACGACGCTCAAAATATAAAAACTGTGGAATGGATTTACTTTGAAGGTGGTGAACCTTTTCTTTATTATCCGCTAATGTTGAAAGGATTACAGCTCGCTAAAGCGATGGGATTTAAAACCGGTATCGTAACTAATAATTATTGGGCAACTACAGTTGAAGATGCCAAGCTTTGGCTAAAGCCAATTATAGAAAGTGGCATTGATGATTTGAGTTTAAGTGACGATTTATTTCATAGTGATGATTCTGACAACAATTCAGCAAAAATTGCAACTGATGCAGCACAGGAACTTGGATTTTCAGCAAATTCAATTTGTATCGAAGAACCATCCGTCCAACCCCCATCAGATGATAAGGGAGCACCCGTTGTGGGAGGTGGCGCATTATTTAAGGGTCGTGCTGTAGAAAAACTTGCCAACGGTTTGCCAACTAAATCAGTAGATAACTTCGTGGAATGTAAACAAGAGGAGCTTGTTACACCGGCACGAGTGCATATTGATAATTTCGGAAATGTTCAGGTCTGTCAGGGCATTAGCATTGGAAATATGTGGCAAAAACCGCTTTCCCAAATAATAAAAGAATATAACGCTATAAAACACCCGATTTGTGGACCACTCAGCATAGGCGGACCTTATAAATTAGCGCAAACTTATGACATCAAATTGGATGATAAATTTATTGATGAATGTCATTATTGCTATACCATACGTAAAGAGTTAATAAACAGATTTCCGAAATTCTTAACACCGCTTCAAGTTTATGGAATAACTAATTAAGATAAAGGATTTAAATTATGGAAATGTTTTACACATCAATTGCTGAGTCAGCTAAGTTCATTGTATATGTTATTTTATCTTTTTTAATAATAATCGGTTTATGGAAAAAATATAAATCTAAAGATCCAAACTGGGCAAATTGGATTCACTTTGCAATATTCACTCATTTCATTATTGGGGCTTTCTATTCCGGAATTAGAATGCTTACAACAGATGAAATTAACGATATGCTCATTCGAAGAATCTTTGCTTGTGAAGCATGGTTTAATTTTAGTTGTGCTGCTTTTTACTTTCTTGCGTTAGAATATATTAGAAATCGTAAAAACAAATCACAGTAACTATTCATAGATAATTGGTAATTAAAACAGTAGCGCCAATTCAGTCAATAATCTCACACGATTGAACTATTGTTCGCGATGACAACCATTCTTATTGTGAATTGTCCAATTAATCATATTTCAAATAAACACAAATTACCAATAGGAGTAATAACCATGATTTTACGGAATAAACTTACCTCAGTAATTGTCATTGTTTTATTAAGTATCTCAAGTTTCAGTTTCAGTCAAACCGCGACAAGTAATATTATTTTAGGACAAACAATATCTCTTGAATCAAAAATCTTAAATGAAACACGTGAAATAATGGTTTTTACACCAAAAGGATATAACCAGTCGATTGAAAGTTATCCTGTATTGTATGTATTAGATGGTGAAACAAATTTCTTTATTTCTACAGCAATAGTAAATTTTGTAGCCCGTAATCAACAAATTCCACAAATGATTGTTGTTGGTATTCCTAATGTTGCAAGAAATCGAGATTTTACACCTATTACAAGTCAACAAATGCAAAATTCCGGTGGCGCCGATAATTTCATAAGTTTTTTAGATGATGAATTATTTAAGTATATAGATAATACATATCGAACACAAAATTATAAGATATTGTTTGGACATTCATTATGTGGAATGTTTTCAGTATATACTTTATTTACTAATCCAGATTTATTTGATGCACATATTGCAGCAAGTCCCTATTTAATGTATGAAGATGAATATGTAATTGACAAAGTTGAAGAGATACTAGCTAATGAATCCGACTTTACTAATCAATTATACATGTCAATTGGTAATGAACCAAGGTATTACGATAGTTTAGACAAGATATCTTCACTCTTTGCCGGCCATGACACTGGAATTAATTGGACTTTAGAAAAGTACTCGGATGAAGACCACGGATCGATTCCTTTTCTAACCATTTCAGACAGTATTAAATTTATATTCTCTGATTGGCAATTGACCAATGCTATAGCAATGGAAGGTATTGATGCAATCAATAATCATTACCAGAATAGAAGTAAAAAATATGGATTTACAACACAAATACCCGAAGCAACATTAAATCTTGTTGGTTATCAATTATTACAGGCAGGTGAAAACAAAAAAGCAATTGATGTATTCAAATATAATGTTGAGTTATATCCAAATTCTGCTAATGTTTATGATAGCTTAGGTGATGCTTTTAAAGCACAAGGATTGAAGAAAAAGGCACTAAAAAGTTATAAAAAAGCAGTTTCTATTGCAGAAAATAAAAATGATCCTAACTTGGCTGTATTCAGGAAAAATCTTGAACAATTAAAAACATCGAATTGAAAATATCAAAATTAGTTTATTGAATTCCAATTAACTAATTTACCACGATTAAACACTTTTTCCGGGAAAATTGCCGGAAAGTCTGTGTATGCGTTCCAATCAGTGATTGATACTAACTTTTCCTTCCAATTGTTTAAAATATTATCAGGATTTGCTATTACTAAATTTGCATCCGCTCCAACGGAAATCGCACCTTTTTGCGGATATAAATTAAATATCTTAGCAGGATTTATACTCATCAGTTGAACCAAGCGACTAAGGTCAATTTTCCGTTCTATAAATTGTGCTAACATTACAGGAAAGAATGTTTCCACACCACCCATTCCATTGGGAATATTTTGGAACGGGATTCCTTTTGGTTTATCTTTTAACATAAACGGACAATGATCAGTGGCAATTACATCAACGGAACCATCTATCAATCCTTCCCAAAGCGCTTCACAATCACTCTGCTTACGTAAAGGTGGACTTGCTATATACATCTGTCCGTCTTCGCGTTCATAAACGGAATCATCCAATAATAAGTATTGCGGACATGTTTCAACAAATATTTTATTACTCTGCTTGGCAATTTTTAATCCTTCAGCAGTATTAAGATGAACTATGTAAAACTCACAGTCTGTTTGTTCCGCAATATTTGCGATTTTTCCAATGGCAACTTTCTCTGCTTCAGCCGGTCTTGCAACAGCATGAAATT
>JAUXHY010000227.1 GCA_030621275.1 bacterium
GGTGATAAAATAATGAAAATCGCTATGATTATTACCGCTGCCGGAATGTCAACACGACAAAAACACAATAAATTACTAATTCGTTCATGCAATGAAACGATAATTGAGAAAACAATCAATAATCTCCTAAATAATAATTTGGATATTTATATTGTTATTGGATATCAAAAGGAATTGATTGTGCCAATTATTGCAGATCGTTTTAGAAATGATATCAAAATTGTTGAAAATAAAGACTATGAAAGTGGAATTGCTTCTTCGCTAAAAGCGGGAATTACAGTAGCGGGAGATAAATACGATTATTTTGGATTTTGTAATGGTGATAAACCATTTATCAAAGTAAAAACTATTAAAATTATGTTGAAATATTTATTGGAAGAGAAACCTTCAATATTAGTTCCGATATATCAAGAACAGAGCGGTCACCCAACTATTTTTTCGAAAGAATTTATCAAATATTTTAGTATAATTTCCGGTGACACCGGTGGGCGAGAAATAATAAATAAATATCCAAGTGCAGTAACTTACTTACCAATTAATGACGAGGGTATTATTTTAGATATGGATAAATATTTACAAAATGAATGACTTAAAACAATATACCATTTTAATTCGCGGCGCAGGCGAAATGGCAAGTGCCGTTGGAGTGGTGTTACATCGTGTTGGATTTTCAGTAGTTATGACCGAATTGCCGATTCCGCTTGCGATACGCCGTACCGTTTGTTTTAGTGATGCAATGTTAAACCGCACTGTGGAAGTTGAAGGAATTCAATCAGTTAATGCGGATTATAATAATTTTCTTGGTATTTTAAGGAATAGAAATATTCCTGTTCTAACAGATTCTATTGAATTAATTAAAAATATTAAACCGGAATTTTTGATTGACGCTCGTTTGCTGAAGAAATTGGTAAATGACCAGAGACCATTAGCGCAATTTACTGTAGGGCTAGGTCCTGGATTTACGGTAGGAGAGAATTGTGATGTCATCATCGAAACTATGCGTGGACATAATCTTGGAAGAATAATTTGGCGCGGCAGTGCATCGCCAAACACTGGTGTTCCTGGTAAGATTGGCGGCGAAAGTGCCAAAAGAGTTGTGTATTCACCCGGAGTTGGAAACATTAATTGGTTAGTAGATTTTGGTTATATTGTTGAACAAAATCAAACTTTAGGGAAGATTGGAGAAATTGAAATAAAATCGCATATTAGCGGAATAGTTCGCGGACTAATTTCACCGAAAGTGAATGCGATTAAAGGAATGAAAATTGCGGATGTAGATCCACGTGGAATAAAAGTAGATTATACTACAGTCTCTGATAAAGCGCGTTGTGTTGGAAGGGGTGTTCTAGAAGCTATCATGGTTCATCTAAATCAATAGTAATTATGGAAATACGCACATTAAAAAATATTATCAACTTTAATATTTCAAGGAAAGCTGCATTATGCACACAAGTTGAGTGGTGTGGTTCCGTACCGCGCAAAGATTATCCTATGATGTTAGTTGATGAAAATGGAGAAATAATAGGGACTATAGGTGGCGGAGCCTTGGAACATTCTGTGATAAATGTAGCTCGGAATATTATCAAAACCGGTAAACCAGTATTAAAAAAGTTTGATATGACCAATCAGGATGTGACCAAATCCGATAGTATTTGCGGTGGTAGCACAACGATATTAATTGAGCCGTATTCAAAAATAATACGAGGTATATTAAAATCAATCCTGTCAGATAAAGTAATTAATCACAATATTTTAATTACGAAAATATCATCTCAAAATGATATAAAAATTGAGCGGATAAAAATTACAAAAGGTTACCATTTAGTTTTTCCCAAGAAAATAGATAGTACGATTGATGAAGCTATAGAACAAAAAAAATCAAAATCTATTAATTATAATAATGAACTGTTTTTAATACAAAATATTGGAAATCGTCCGATTTTACATATTTTTGGTGCCGGACATGTTGGAAAAGCAATTGCAGATTTAGCTCACTTTATTGAACTCGACACAATAATTTATGATGAGCGTAAAGATTTGGCGAATGGTGAACGTTTCCCATTTGCTATGCAAATTAATAATAATGATATATCTGAAATAATTAAGGATACAAATATTGCCCAAACCGATTACGTTTTGGTTGCTACACGCGGACATCAGAATGATTTTAAATTAATGCGTTGGTTACTTAATCTAAAAATTGATTATCTGAGTCTTATGAGCAGTAAAAAGAAATGGAAATTGCTATCAGAAGCTCTTATCGATGATGGATTTACGCAGAAGCAACTTAATAAAGTTTATTCACCGGTTGGACTTGATATCGGTAGCGAAACCGTGCCGGAAATTGCGGTTAGCATTATTGCAGAAATTGTAAATCATTATCGTAGTAGTGCTAAGTCTGCAATATCACTTTCGAATAATTATGAGTAAAACTTTATTAAAAAATGGATTGGTTGTTCATGCTGATGGACAAAAACGCGAGGATATTTTGATTGAAAATGAAAAAGTATCTACCATTGGCGATATCCATAATGTTGACTCTGATGTTAATATGATTGACTGTACAAATCGCTTAATATTCCCGGGAATTATTGATGCACATACTCATATGGGTATTCCAATTAAAAGTGGATATTCCGCTGATGATTTTGAGAGTGGTTCAAAATCAGCGCTTAATGGCGGCGTTACAACCATTATTGATTTTACGGTATTAGGTAAAAATCAAACATTGTGGGAAAGTATTTTAGAACGTCAGAAATTTGCAGAGAAATCAGTAATTGATTATGCCTTGCATTGCAATATCACGCGGTTTGATAATGATATTCTAAAAGAAATACCTAGAACAATTGAGAAAGGGATTGCCAGTTTCAAAGTGTTCACCACTTATAAAGAAGCTGGAATGATGTTGACTTACAGTGAGATAGAGAAAGTAGCACGAATTATTGCTGATAATGGTGGTTTACTCATGGTACATGCTGAAGATAATGAAGTAATTGAAAAGGCTACAAAATCTCTGATTGAACAAAATTTGGCTCATCCAAAATTTCATGCTGTTGCAAGACCGGCTGAAGCAGAGAAAGTTGCCATTGAAAAGGCT